>SPBW01000239.1 GCA_004525685.1 Candidatus Atribacteria bacterium | reverse complement strand
CCTTAGCTCCACGACTTAAATCAACAAATAGGGTCGCAGAGGAGCTCTTCTGCGACCCTGCAAAACCTTCTCAATTCACCCGTTGCGGGTTGGCCTACGTCCTACTGACCCTTGCTCCTGCCGCACGGGGAACGCACTCCACTTCGCTAGACTACAGCGTGGTGAAGGAGACCGAAGTCTGACCCGGAAGCACGACCGTCTTGACAACGACGACGACTTCCAGCCGGTTTGCGCCAGCCGTGAGTGTTGCCGTCTGGGCCGCTGTAAGGGTAACCCTGGCAGCACCATCGCCGACAATCGTACCCGCGCCGTCATAGGCGATCTGTCCCTGGGCGTCGATCAAGAGGTAAATGACGTTCTTGATGTTCCCGACGGGATAGGCCTCGCCATCAAGCGTGATAGCGACGTTGAAGACGGCTTCGGTTCCGATGTCGACTGTGTCAGGACCGCTAGCTACAACAGCCGGAATGCCCACTACGTCGAATCCACGGCCGAGATAGTGGCCGGCAGGATAGAAGTAGTCCGGGTTGTTTTCGAGCACGGTGATACCGGCGAGCGTGTCAACCTGCGACAGGATCATCGGTCCGGTACCGATCCAAAGATGTCCGTACTTAGCAGCGAATTCCGAGAGGTTCTGGTAGCGATCGACGATCTCCGCAGTCGTCACGTACTGACCAAGGGTCGGTGCGTACGGCAGGAAGTTCTCGAAGGTCGCGGTTCCCAGGTTACCCAGCAGGATCTGCAGCTGCGGGCCGTCAATATAGCTGATCCAGTCTACGCCAAGGTCGGTGGCTTTCGCCGAACCGAATGCACCAAGACCGGCTGCTTCGGTGTAGTAACCGACGGCGAGCTGATGCCACGAAGGCGTGTAGCTCTGAGCCTGCGACTGCGGCCAAAGGATACCGGCCTGGCCCTGCGCGATGGTCTCAGCATACAGGCTGATGGCGGAGTCGTAGATTTCGACGATGAGCTGCGGTTCCACTTGGACGATCCTCAGTCCGCGGAACGTGCTCATGCCGGTCTCGTAGTCCGAGACGCGGTATTGGTCGTAGATCGCGCTCTCAGGCTTGGCCTGGTCGAACGGGAAGCCGACGATCATACCGCAGACGAGGTCTGCCAGCGACAGCGGGCTTCCGTCATGCCACACGACGGAGCCGTCAAGGAGCCATGCAGGATAGGTGATGGTGACCTTGGACGCAGCGTCCGTCACGCCACCAGGATAGACCACGCTGGCCGGGATGAACACTTGGTTTGCGGCATCCCAATCGGACCACGCGTCGCCAGGAACGGCGATCGAGTCGACGAATTCAAGCGTGCACCAGCCGTCATCGACGGTCGTGCTGTCGATGATGACGGGCTTGCCTGTCAGGACCTGAATCGCGGCGCTCTCCACCATGTGCGGAATCGGAATTCCGGTATGGGGATGGCTGTTGATCGGGAAGTCCTGCGTCGGGCGCATGAACATGAAGTCATACGTCCAGTTGGAACCGTCGATCGGGTTGATGGCGTTGACCAAGAATTCCTGGTTCGAAACGACCATGTGGCCACCGAGAATCGGTGCACCGTCGGCATCCACGTATCGCAGCGAGTGCGTCACGAAGTTATGAATGAACGTACCGGCAGCAAGGTCGTGGATCACGGAAATGCCTTCCGGGATCATGTATGCCGACGCGTTGTTCCAGGACCAGATATGGGTCGGGAATTCACGCGCAAGCGATTCGCACAATCGGAAGAGCTCAAGGCGCGCTTCGGCCGAATCGTAGTTGCCCACGTAAATGTCTTGCGCGGCTTCGTAGAAGCCCTCGCCAAACGTAGCATCGCACCACGCAGGGGTCATGTCGTCGTACGGGAAGCCGCCGCCGGTGATGTCCGTGTACATCTGAGCCCACGTCGACGCAGATGTCAGGCTGATGCCGCTGGAACCCCAACCTTCGGTGTAGAAGTTCCACGTCAGGTCGGACGGAATACTCAGTCCCCAGTAGTTGTAGAGGTCTCCACCGCCGCCGTAGATGCGGCGCGTCGTGAAGCCAGCCTTCTCGAGTTGGTCGCAGAAGTAGTCGCCCATCTGCCAGCGCTCGTCGCTGACACGAATGGTACCGACGACTTCGATGACATAGGTCGCGCCGCTAACGGCATTGACCATGGTCCAGTTACCTGCGCCATTCTTGACCGCACCGAGTGCAAGCATTCGGTCGTTGATCATCTGAAGTGCGAGCGCTTCGTCAAACGCGAAGGCGATCTTGGTCTTCGTGGCTTCAACGATAATTGCAGGATACACGGCGTCCGTGGGAAGAATCGGGGAGTACATCGGCAACGCGTTACCGACGAGGTACTCGGCAGCCCACAGATCCCTATCGACAAGCTTCTGCACTGCCTGGCAGATGACCTGGTCGGCGAGCGGGTTAAATCGTCCGTCGCTGGAATAGTCCGCTGGGTTGAAGAGCAGTCCGCGATAGCCGGAGAAGGCCTTGTTGTACGGAATGTTGTTTTGATCGAGCAGTGCCACCGTACCGCCGGTTACCTGGTAACCGTGCATGTCGATGTCTCCTGCCACTACACGCTGGATGGCGTCAACCTGACTCGGCACTGTGATGAACGTCAGGCTATCGAGAAACGAGCCTTGGCGTGCAGCAGCCGAGAACGCGGTGACGGCCAAAATGAGGCAGACTAGCAAACCATATTTTCGCACTTGTCCTCCCTTGTTACATAGCTCCGAATGAAACGTGTGTCTTGTCCTTGTGGCGTTATACCAGATCTAAAGGGCGCCACTGTTTCCGGCCAACGTCGCAATCTGCTCGGCTGGCCGCCCTGTTTGCATGGAGAGACATGCTTTCGCAAGTATACGCAGATTCACGGATGCGTCAACTCCATCTACGCTCTGGTAACACAAGCGACTCCTGTCCTTCGAGTCGGCCTACGGCAATACGCGTCAGCCCCGCGAGCGGCGCACCATGCGGCGCACTCTGCCAAACCGACACGCCTTTGAGGGCACTGTCCGGGTCAGGTGGCCATGAAGATCTCCCAATCCGAAGTCGTCTTCAAGGTGTGGTACGATTCTGACGTTCTCAGACTGCCAATCGCTGTCCATGGCGCAACCTGGCTCCT
>SPBW01000055.1 GCA_004525685.1 Candidatus Atribacteria bacterium | reverse complement strand
CGTTCTATCCAGCGTCCCTTGCGGCGACTGCGTGCGAAGACCCATTCCATGATGTTTCGCGTGACCCTCCATCGCATGAAGAAGGCTTCCATCCATTGGAACCCCCACAACAGGACGGGGATGACGGCAAGATTCCCCAGCAAGGCCAAGGCAAAGGCAACTGCCGGGCTGAGTCCTTGAGACAGGGCGAATGGGATGCCGCCGCGAAGCTCGATGATCGGAGCGGCTGAAATCCCAATCGTCAAGAACACGTTCCACGCAGTCATGCGCATAGTCTAGTCTCACGGAGCCTTCAACGGTAGCAACAAGCGGAGACGTCTTCTATAATCGACGCCAAAGGAGGTGGGGACGGATGAAACTCTATAACACCCTCACACGACAGACAGATGAATTCCAACCGCAAGATGGCAGCACGGTGGGGATGTACGTCTGTGGCCCCACCGTCTATGACCACATCCACATTGGCAATGTGCGCCCGGTGATCGTCTTCGATACCCTGCGCCGATACTTCGAGACCTTCAAGGGTTGGAACGTCGTGCATGTGCAGAACATCACTGACATCGACGACAAGCTCATCAACAAGTCCATTGAGACAGGCGAGACGGTAGAGTCCATTGCGGCCACCTACACGGGAGCATTCTTCGAATTGCTGCAAGCATTGGGCGTCCTTCAACCGACGCACACGCCCTTGGCGACCGAGCATGTCGATGGCATGATCCAGTTGATCGAGAGCCTCGTGCAGTCGGGCCATGCCTATGAGAAGGATGGCGATGTCTATTTCCGTGTCGACAGCTTCGAGGACTACGGGAAGCTCTCTGGACGCAGACTAGAAGAGCAGGAAGCTGGCGCACGCATCGAAGCATCATCCCACAAAGAAAACCCTTTCGACTTCACGCTTTGGAAAGCCGCCAAACCCGGCGAGCCCAAGTGGGATTCTCCGTGGGGGGAAGGCCGCCCTGGATGGCACACTGAGTGCGTCGTCCTGTCGAACCAGTATCTCGGCGAGCATCGTGACATTCATGCAGGTGGTAACGACTTGGTGTTCCCCCATCACGAAAACGAAATCGCTCAAGCCGAAGCCTCTTCTGGCAAACCGTTTTTCCGATTCTGGCTTCACAACGGCATGCTCTCCATCGGTGGCCAGAAAATGTCTAAATCGTTGGGCAACTTCGATTACGCCAAGAACGTGCTGGCGAACTACGATCCCGAAACCGTTCGCTATTTCTACTTGTCACGTCATTATCGCAAGCCACTCGATTACTCCGATGAAGGACTTCAGGCAGCGCAGACCGCAGTCACTCGTCTACGTACGATGCTCACCGATGTCGAGTCCGAGCTTCGCAACGCTTCCGGTACGTATGGCGATCCGGGGATTGACTTCGTCAGCTCACTTGCCGAATTCCGCTCGCGATATGTCGAGGCTATGGATGACGACCTCAATACTGTCGCGGCGATCAGTGTGCTGCAGGACTTGGTTTCTGCAACCAATCAGTACAAGGCTGAATCGACGGATGAGGATCGAATGGCTTTGCTCGATGCCGTAGCACTCCTAAAGGAGCTTGGCGAACCGCTGGGGTTGTTTGCAGCAACAGCTTCTCGAGAAAGCGGGCTGGAAGATGGACTGATGACATTGCTCATTGAACTGCGAAAGCAGCTTCGAGAGAAGCGGGAATTCAAATTGGCAGATCAGATCCGAGACCACCTGGCCGAGCTAGGCGTTGTGCTCAAGGACACAGCCCAAGGAACGATCTGGTCTTTGTCCTAGCAGGCAGGGCAGACTGGCACCGCGGAGAACGAGGAGTTTCGGAGTGTGCCAGCGTTCGCCTGAGGCGAAGTGACTAAGACCGGCCCTCCCCGTTCTCTGCAATCTCTGCGGCAAGCTTGCAGTGAGGGGGGCAGAACGAATCTAGCACTTCAGCCATGCTTCAATGCCGGAACGTACCTCAGCCAGATCCGTTGCTGCCTTGTACTCTACATCAGCTGGTAGGAGCAACGCCATCCAATCGCGCAGTGCGACGAGATAGATCTCACGAATCCCCGCGCTGTGCGCTGCCAAGGCGTCAAGATGCGTGTCGCCAACGGCCACTGCGTCTGAGGCACTGCAATCCAGCTTGTTGAGCGCCAAGAGAAAGAGATCGGGTGCTGGCTTGGCTGCAGCATCATCTCGGGTCAAGACGAGGTCCAACTCGAGTGGATGGCACGAAAGGACAGCATCCACGCTCTTGCGCGAGTTGTTGGTGACCAGACCACAGCGAATATCCCGCTCGTGAAGCCAGGCAAGCAGCTGCGTTGTTCCTGGAATCAGTTGCCCATTGGCGGCACCTTCAGCTTCTGCTGCATGAAGCAGTGAGATACCGCGCGACCGAACAAGGGGCGCACACTGATGAAGTTGTTCAAGGATTGGCCTGCCATCTTGGGGAAGACCCAGCCGCTCGCGGATAGCCAAGAAGTCTATGCCCGAATCATAGAGTGTGCCATCCATATCAAACAGAACGCATTGCTCTGTCATTTGGCCTCCGAGCCTTTGCGAGTGGTGAAGAGATCGCAGCTGGGGAAGCGAAGAGACACTCGCCCATCTCATGCATTCCAAATGGGCGAGTGTCTTCTGCCTAGCGCTGATTCGTGACGTGCAGCTTCAGCTGATCGGTATACTGGGCGCCGCTTGAGTCGGTGATCTTTACAACCACCCAGACATCTTCTCCATCAGCAAAGTGCGTGGTCGGCACATAGTAGATGGGATCGGGAACGTTCACCTCGAGGAACGATCCCTTGCTTGTTGTCCATTCAAACCTCACATCAGAGCAAACGGGATGCGACATGGTGGTGTGAAGCTGCACGAAGGTGCATTCCTCTACGCACAGTTCCATGTTCCGATTGATGCCAGGCTTATCTAGCGGGCACGTATTCCCGCACGACGCCATGCAGGTTGCTGACAGGCTCGAACAAGGCATGCCTCCACACGCAGCAGCCGGTCGCTGCTGGCAAGAAGCCGCCTGTTGTGGGTACTGCATGTAGATGGGCACAGCTGAACGCGTTGCCGCTGCGCTGCAGACGCTGCATTGAGAGCCAACACCGTGCTGAATCGGGGAAGAAACGCGAGACACCGAACCGCACGTGCCGCACACACTCGTCTCTCGAACAACCGCCACTTGCCGTGAGCCACAGACACCACAAGGCTGCACTTGCGTGTGTTGAACAAGTGCCGGAGCAAGCACAGGCTGAGCCATTCCGCACGACGCGCAAGGCTGAATAGCCTGTCCGCGCACAACGGCCGCTTGGCTGACAGCGGGAATCGCCGTTGGCACAGACACCCTCGCCGCCGCTGGCTCCCAGTAGTCGGTGACCTGCGCCACAGACTCAACAGGCACAGCCTCAACAACTGCCAATTCCGGCTGCTCGCCTGCAGGCATACCCAAGAACAACAACAGAGCGCCGCCCACTACCGCCGCTACTGCTAGCCATGCTAAGAATGTCGTATTCATCGGAACCCAACCTCCCCTTCGGACTCCCCCACATATCTCTTCGCTGATCCCCGGTCACAGCGCTGTCCCATGGGACGTCACAGTATACAGGCTCTGCATTGGTGTCTTTGTTATGGAGATTACATTGGGACTAGCAGTCTGCGAACAACTGTCTTCATGCTTGCCCTTGCAGGTCGGGTGAAATAACCTTTCTGTAAATCCAATCAACACCCTGCTTCGGATGGGAATGAGGCCTGCACTGATGAGTGATTCTGACAATCCTGCCAATGTCTATGAAGTGACCCAAGCAAGCGTAGGGTATGTTCCAAGAGAGCAGGCGACTCAGGCTTTGTATGAAGCGCTTGGTTTTCGCTGCGGGTTGGAAGTCCATCAACAGCTGAAGACCGACAAGAAGCTCTTCTGTCGGTGCCCTGCTGGCATCTACCAGACGGGCGACAACTTTGATGCACAATTGGTGCGCCACATGCGCCCGACACTGAGCGAGCTGGGCGAGTACGACGGCACGGCTCTGATGGAGTTTAAGACAAGAAAGAACATCACCTATCGCCTCAAGGGCGAAACCGCGTGTACCTACGACATCGATGACACCCCGCCGTTTGCTATGAATCGCGACGCTCTGGCCATCGCCACTGAAGTCGCTCTGCTGTTGGGAGCCCAGATCGTGGGAGAGCTGCACATCACGCGTAAGCAGTACTTGGATGGGAGCATTCCGACGGGCTTTCAGCGAACGGCCATCGTTGGTATCCACGGAGAAATCCCGTTGCCTCACAAGACGGTGCGAGTGCTTCAGTTGAGTATCGAAGAGGATTCCTGTCGCGAAGTGTCCGACAAAGGGCATGAGAGAGTCTATTCCACAGATCGCTTGGGCATGCCGTTGATTGAGACTGTCACCTACCCCGATCTACTCACACCTGATGAAGCCGCTCAGGCGGCACAGCACATCCGATTCATCAATCGAAGCACAGGAAAGATGAACACAGGCATTGGAGCGGGGCGCGAAGACGTCAACGTCAGTATCGAGGGTGGCACTCGCATTGAGATCAAGGGCGTCCAGCGCATTCGCTGGATTCCTGAGCTGACACACAATGAGGCCTTCCGTCAGAAAGCCTTGCTCGACATTCGCGCCGAACTGCACACGCGCACACCTGATGCAACGCAGTGGACACTACAATCGCAAGAGTTGGATCCTAGCACGTACACGCGGGATCTGTTCCAGGGCGACATTCCCGAAGCACTCCACGCCATCAATCTGCCGGGATTTGCTGGCATTCTGTCGTTCTTCACCAATCCGGGGCGATGTTTTGCTGATGAGATCTCCGATCGCATTAAGGTCGTTGCCTGTATCGAGAAGCCCAACATGCTTCATTCCGAAGAAGCAGTCCTGCATGTCGATTGGACGGCTGTGCGAAACGTACTCTCGTGCGGAGACGACGATGCGCAGATCCTGATATGGGGGCCTCAAGCCGATATCCCCACGGCCATCGAAACGGTCGAAGAGCGATGCCAGATGGCGTTTGAAGGGGTTCCCAACGAGACGCGCAAGGCTCTGGCTGATGGCACGACGATTTTCGAGCGCGTGCTCCCCGGTCCTGATCGCATGTATCCTGACACGGACTCAGCCCCCATCCCCATCGACGACGCACGTGTCGAAGCGATCCGCGCTCAACTGCCCCCCAGCATCAGCCATTGTCTGTCACAGCTGCGTGCGTGGGAGATTCCACAAGACTGTTGGCCATTCATTCTCAAGCGCAATCTGTTCGGGCTATTGAAGCAACTGATTGATGAGCAAGGGCTGAGCCCCGTGCGCGCGGGCACATTGATTGGCCACACACTTCGGCGGATTAGCGGCGATCAGCCTGGTGATTGCAGTTGGATCCCTCGTCTCGCGCGAGAGCTGCGCTCGCGCGACCTCTCGATGGACCTACTGAAGATTCTGCTACCCGCTGCCTTTGCTTCACAAGAGTCCAACTTTGAAGCGCTGCTGAAGGAGACTGGCTACGTGCGTGTGTCAGCACCGCAGCTCCAAGCACAGATTCCCTTTCTGAAGAGCCAGTTCATACGGAGGCCGAGAAGGCAGACCAATGCTGCAATGAGAAACTGGATCATGGGGCAGCTACGCGAGCAAGCATTGGGAAACGTGTCATTGGCAGACTTGTCCGCGATGATCGATGAAGGAGTCACCCAGTGAACGCAGAAAAAACCAAGGGCTATCGGGGCGAAGCGCTGGAGACGCTTGAGAAGTTCGCCATTGGCGTATGGGATGACGTCATTCTAAAGACAATGCATGGCGAATTCCGCGGCATCATTCTGCCTCGCTCTGAGTTTGACGACTCGACGCATCTCGTGCTCAAACTATCGACGGGCTACAACGTAGGCATCGACATCAAGAAGATCATCGAAGCAACAGTCCTGGGCTCCAAGGAAGCACACTACAAGATTCCCGAGAAGGAGTTCCCCGTATCCCCAGACAAGCCCTACGTCAAGCTGTTGGGAACAGGTGGGACGATCGCGTCACGTCTTGACTATCGTACCGGAGCAGTGATCCCGGCATTCTCCCCCGGCGAACTCTATGGCGCAGTTCCCGAACTTGCCGATATCTGCAATCTGTCTACAGAGAAGCTGTTCGGCGTGTTCTCAGAGAACATGGGGCCACATGAGTACAAGACCTTGGCCAAGGCCATCGGGCACGAGATCGAGAACGGTATCGACGGCATCGTGATCGGACATGGCACTGACACCATGCACCACACAGCCAGCATTCTCTCGTTCATGGTGCAGAACTCGCCTGTTCCCATCGTCATGGTCGGGTCGCAGCGATCGTCTGATCGCCCATCATCCGATGCTGCACTGAACTTGATTCATGCGACCACAGCCGCGTCGACGTCCGACATCGCCGAGGTCATGGTGTGCATGTTCGGCCCCACGTCGGATGAATATGGATTGTTGCATCGCGGCACCCGCGTGCGCAAGATGCATTCTTCCTATCGATCGACATTCCGCACCATTGGCGATATCCCACTGGCGACGGTAACGCGCGAGGGCGTTGTACCGCTTCGCCACGACTACAATCCTCGACGCAACGATCGCAGCGTCCAAATCATCCCGACATTCGATGAGCGCGTAACGATGGTTTACTACTATCCCAATATGCATCCCGACATCATCGATGCGATAGTCGAGAAGGGATACAAGGGTATCGTCATCGCAGGAACCGGACTAGGCCACGTCAACAAGCCCATCTATCCGGCCATTGAGCGAGCTACAGCTGCTGGAGTTGCCATCTACATGACTGTACAGACGCTGTGGGGATTCGTTCACATGTTCGTGTATGACACGGGGCGCGACTTGATGGCCAAAGGGATCATCCCCTCAGAGAACATGCTACCCGAGGTCGCCTACGTCAAACTCGCGTGGGCGCTTGGCCAAACGGACGATCTGGACAAGGTGCGAGAGCTGATGCTGACGCCCATCTGTGGTGAGATTACACAGCGCGAACCCCATGATGGATATCTCGTATTTCAAGGCGGCATGCCCGAAATGGCTGAGTTCATGAAGACGGTTCACAAGTAGGCGCCGGCACAAGCCAATGCAATGCTTCGGCTTGTCGAGAGTTGCTGCGCAACTCGTCGCAGAGGCGCACTGGTTCATTGGAGAGTGCTTCGCATTCTCCGTTCTGGGATGAACCCAGTCGCTGGCTGAATGCATCCAGCTAGACGCCTCTAGGTGTCGGCCTCTTGTCGATTTGGTCCTGGCCTTGCGAAGTGCCGCTCCAGTCTGCGCAGAGCCTGAAGCTCTTCGGCGTTTCCCAGTTTCGCCTTGCGGACAGCACGCTGTATCAGATCGATGGTCTGATCATACAAAGGCCGATCGACCGGGAATGGGATGCCGTCCTTGCCACCATGTGCGAATCCGAATCGCGCAGGGTCCTGGTAGCTTGGCTCGGCCCCATAGGCCAACTCTGCGATTAACGACAGCGCCCGAAGGGTCTTGGCGCCCACACCAGATAGGCAAAGTAGCTCTTTGAAATCCTGCGGCTGCGCTTCGTAGGTTTTGAGGAAGATTCGATCCATTCGCGTCGGGGAGATATCAGACATCAGAATTTCATGGCGTTTGGGCAGAGCAAGTGATTTCAGCTTGACCAGTTCGCTGACCAGAGAAACGGGCTTCTGCCTGGCCAGTTCCGTGCTCAGGCTTCGTGCATCGACACTCGCTTTGGCAACTAGGTTCAAGCTTGGCTTTCGCGCATCGCAACAGATCGCAGCATGTGGCTCGTTGACAAAATCGTCCATGCCAGAGGATTGCCAGTGGTAGCGCCGTGCAAGTCCGTTCGATTCGTTCATTCCCTGTTGCACGACGGCCCAATTGCCGCCACGATCGAACAGGAACACATGATGGTAGATTTGATATCCATCTTGGACGGCCGAACTATCCACCTTGGCCGACGTGCGGCTGGCGTCGACCAACATGTCGGCATCGACGCCGGTCTTTTGGCCCCACGAGACGATCTCTGACGGCGTCTTGCGTGACGCCGCGCCTTTCCCGCCTGCGATGAACAGTCCCAGCTCTTCTTCTTTTCCCTTGATGCCTTCTTTGATCGCGCCGCAGGTGGTCGTGGTCACACCGCTTGAGTGCCAATCGAATCCAAGAACGCATCCCAATGCCTGAAACCAGAACGGATCTGAGAGTCGCGTGAACAATCCGGCAACACCATGCTCCACCACAATGAGTTCTGTGATGGTGCCAGCCAGCTGTGTCATGCGTTGAAACAGCCAGCGTGGTGCTCTGCCATAATGGAGCGGAAGATCTGAGGTTCCTGTACGCATACTGCACTGTACAGTCTCTGGAGGGCAATCGTCGATGGAACCAGACCAAGTGATCCACCGGCCAGATGTCATAGAGTATTGACAGATCGGAATGCGGCACGTGTGACAACGCGTCGATGAGAGTGGGCGACAGTCATTACCGAGATGGCAAGAAGTGTCCGATCAACGCAGTTCAGGTGCCTTTGCAGTCCGTGCCAAGGCACCTGCCCCATCGCCTCTCGGCTATCCGCCTCGTGGAGGGACGATGCGATCGATCAATCCGTAGGCAATCGCTTCACTTGCGGACATGTAGTAGTCGCGATCCGTGTCTTTCTGGATCGTTCGCTTGGGCTTGCCAGTATGATCAGAGAGGATCTTTACCAAGAGGTCTCGGATTCTCAGAAGTTCGTCCGTTTGTATACGCACGTCCGAGGCTTGCCCCTGGGCGCCGCCGGATGCCTGATGCAGGAGAATGCGAGCATTCGGCAGTGCCGAGCGTTTACCCTCTGCGCCGGCTGCCAACAGCACGGCAGCCATGCTTGCTGCTTGGCCAATACAGATGGTGGCTACATCGCACTTCACAAAACGCATGGTGTCGTAAACCGCCAGCCCAGCTGTGACAACGCCGCCTGGCGAGTTGATGTACAGCCGGATGTCCTTGGAGGGATCCTTGGCTGCAAGAAAGAGAATCTGAGCAATGACAACGTTGGCGACATCATCGTCAATCACATCGCGAAGGAAGATAATGCGGTCTTCCAGCAGCCGCGAATAGATGTCGTAAGATCGCTCCGCATGCCCAGTATGGTCGATGACAAACGGGATCTGCGCCATTATGAATCCTCCTTCTCTTTGACAATGGCTGTCGCAGCCAACGTCTCGAAGATGCGCTCATTGATCTTGCTCAGGCGATAGTCGTCCCAGCGGTCTTCTGCCTTCATTCGAGCTTTGAATCGAACGGGGTCCTCGCCATATTCGCCCGCGTCTTCTGCTGCAAGCTTGTCCAGTTCGTCGCCATCGATGTCAATCTTCAGATCAACGGCCAGCTGCTGCAGCACGAGTTCCCGGCGAATACGCACCTCGATCGATGTCTTGATCTCGCCTTTCAGTTCGTCTTCGGTCTGCTCTCTCTGCTCAAGGTACTCGGCATACGTTCGGTTTGACTCGGGACGTTCTAGCGATTCGCGCAAGTGGGTCAGCTCATCGTCCACGAGATCGTTGACGAACGTCTCAGGAAGGGGAATCTCCGTCTTGGCCAACAGCGATTCCAAAAGCGCTCCATGCACCCATTGCTGGTGGAGATCATCGCGACGCTTGGCAATCCGCTCGCGGATGTCCTTCTTGAGTGCCTCAAGATCGTCGTATCCGGCGTCCTTAGCAAGATCGTCATCCACATCTGGAAGAACCACTTGCCGAAGCCCGCTCACTGCCAACGTTGTCTTGATCGGCTTCCCATCTGGAAGCTCCGCATCAATCGACACAGTCGAGCCAACGGCGGCTCCGACGAGATGTTGGGTGATCGGATTGCCGTTCATAGCGCGCGTATCCCACTCCTGCTCGCCCTCTTTCACATGCACCAGATCGCCATCCGACACAACCTCGCCCTCAAGCTCTCCAAGCACGCCGAACTGTTGCTGCACATCCGCCAAGGCCTGTTCTACGTCCTCATCGGAGACCGCTTTCTGTGCAGGAACCTGTGCCTCGAGCCCAGCGATCTCTGGAAGCTCGATTGTCGGCAGAATCGCGAACGAAGCAGTGAACACGAATGAATCGGCTTCACCGAAGCTCACGATATCCAGTTCTGGTGTAGACACGGGGCGAAGGTCGAGCTCTGTTAGGGCGATGGTCAAATGCTTGCGCTGCAACTCCTCTTGCGACTCTTGAAGGAAGACCTCGCGGCCAAATCGGCTGTCGAGGAAACTGCGAGGAACGTGTCCCTTTCTGAATCCAGGCACGCTGACTTCTTTGGCATAATCGCGATACACGGCTTCGATCTGCTGTGCAACGCCTTCGGCAGGAATCGAAACCTGAATGGTCGCTTCAATATCTTGACGGTCAGTAACTTGATAGGTAGCTTTCGTACTCATCTCTTAACGGCAACTCCCAAGGTTCTTTGGATGTGCGGATTATACGAATCCCGGATGGAGACAGCAATGACGCGTCTACTCTTTAGGCGAACATGAGGAAGAGCCAGTGGTTCCCGAGCAAGTTCATCCACAACCCCTGCATGGCGCGGAACGCACCATCGAACACACCCAGATAGAGAAGCCCCGCAAAGATGAAGAACCCGTAGCGTTCCAACGACAGCATGATACGGCGACCTTCTGTAGGCAGGAAGTAGGTCAGCACCCTGGAGCCATCTAGCGGAGGGATGGGAATCATGTTCAGCGCGGCCAAGAAGAGGTTGAACAGAACGAGATATCCCAGCAATGTGAACAATGACACCAGAAGGTTACTTCCGAAAGTAGGCGCCGCCAGGTTCAGGGATTCAGGAACCATGAGCAGGAGAACATGGCCGACAATAGTCGCTCCCAACGCCAGCGCCACATTCGTTCCTGGTCCAGCCAGAGCCACAAACAACATGCCACGGAATGGATTGCGGAAGTTGCGCGGATTGATGGGAACCGGCTTGGCCCATCCAAAAAGCGGAGCTCCGATCACTGCCAGGATGACGGGAACAAGGATTGTCCCGATGGGATCGATGTGCGCGAGAGGATTCAATGTGAGCCGCCCCAAGCTACGCGCTGTGGGGTCACCTAGTCTCAAAGCCATATACCCATGTGCAACCTCGTGCAGCACGATGGCTATGAAGATGGCAATCAGAGACAGCGCAATGTTCAAAACCGAATCGATGTTCATGCCTCTCCTTCCGGCAACTTGATCGTCAGTGTATCCGTGTCTCTCACGTTTACCAGCCCTGCAGGCGCACCTCTGGGCTTGCGAACGTTCTTCACTTTCGTCATGGTGATCTCGACGTGCCTTTCCGTTCTTGCCTTGGAGTGTTGCGCTGCCAGTCGACCTGCTGCCTGCACAACCGCTGCAGGAACACGCTCTTGCCCATGGGCGCGAATCACCACATGAGAACCGGCATAGTCCTTGGCATGCATCCACATGTCATTGGGCGATGCAGCACGCAGGAGAGCATCATTCTGGCGCGCACTCTTGCCCACCCAGATATGGTATCCCTCCACCTCAAACTGGCGAAATGGAACGGCCTTCTTCTCAGGTGGTTTCTGTTTCCGACGTCCGGGCAGCAACGTGAGAACGTCAGAATCTACGGCATCGCCTTGAATCTTTCGTTCCAGAGCACGCTGAAGCTTTGCAAGCTCCTGTCTGGATTTCTCTAGACGGGCATGCACATGCGGGTGTCCGCGGCGGATGCGCTTGGCGCGAGCATAAAGCGCTTGCGCG
>SPBW01000053.1 GCA_004525685.1 Candidatus Atribacteria bacterium | reverse complement strand
CACGCGCTCGATGCCAGGGCGATCGAGCGAATCCTGGCGCTGGACGTCTCTGGATTTCGTCAAGTCTGTAGAGATCACTCGATGTCGATTTGCGGAACCGGCGCCATCGAGTTACTCATGTGGACAATGAAACAGCTTGGCACCACGAACGGTCACTTGGCCAGGTACGCGACATCAGGCGATGTGACAGGCGACCGTAGCGCTGTAGTCGGTTATGCTTCCGTAGTGCTAGGTGATGGCGATACACAACGCGTGACGAAGGAGACTCATGGTTAGGAGTATGACTGGATTTGGAGTGGGTTCGTCTGAGGGCAAGGATTGGCGCGTGGAGGTCAGCATTCGCTCCCTTAACAATCGTTTTCTGGCCACGCGTATCCGCTCGTTTAATGACCACCCACAGCTGCTATCGCGGATCGAGGCGCGACTGAAAGATGCCTTCTCACGAGGTGAAGTCAGTGTGTGGGTTACTCTTAGCCATGTCGGTGCTGGCGGGACTGACAATCCGCTTGATCACGGCGTCGCGCTGCGCATCTACAAGGAACTTCAAGGTATCCAGCAGCTGCTTGAGATCGAGACACCTCCCACATTGGAGGACATCAGCCGTGCCGGCGGACTGCAACCGTTGCACGCAGAAGACGAAGAGCTTTGGAGCATCCTAGAGCATGCCTTGTCACTCGCCATCGACGAGACGAATGCGGGAAGGCTCCGAGAAGGTGGCGAGCTCAAAGCCGAACTCGATGCAATTGTCGCCCGGATTCGGGCATCCATGACCGAGGTTAGGGCGCGTCTTCCCCAAGTCCTCTCTGAGATCAGCGATCGATTGATTGAGAAGGTCGATGCACTACAGCTGAAGCTTGATCCATCGCGGCTGGAATCTGAGATCGTGCTGCTTTCTGATCGATTTGATGTGCAAGAAGAGATCGTCCGTCTGGAAACGCATCTGGAACGGGCTAGCAATGTGTTGGCCAAAGACTGTCCCATTGGCAAAGAACTCGACTTTCTGAGCCAAGAGATGCTTCGCGAGGTCAATACACTGGGCTCGAAGGCGAGAGATACATCCACAAGCTCGATCGTTGTCGATATGAAACTGGCCATTGAGCAATTCAAGGAGCAGCTTCAGAATGTGGAATAACCCAATCGAAGCACGTATGGGTATCGGAAAAGGACTAGCTTTCGTCGTGACGGGTCCTTCAGGGGCTGGCAAGAACTCAGTCATCGACTTGGTGATGGCCAAGCTTCCAGGGCTCGTCTATTCGGTCTCCTATACATCGCGGCCTCGACGCCCATCTGAGGTTGATCACGAAGACTACGTATTCGTCTCACAAGAAGACTTCCTTCACAAGATCGAGGAAGACGACTTTCTGGAACACGTCACATATTTGGATGATCACTACGGCACCTCCCGCTCCCAAATAGAAGACTTCATGTCACGTGGACTTGATGTTGTTCTCAACGTCGAGGTTGAGGGCGCAAAGATACTTCAACAGAAGGATCTAGGTGCGATCAAGGTCGTCTATGTCTTTCTTACCCCGTCCTCGATGCAGGAGCTGGAAGCGCGGCTGCGAAGGCGAAACACTGAAGATGAAGCGAAAATACGTCGACGCCTAGAGGTCGCCACGCGGGAAATGGAATCGCTGCCGTCATTTGACTACCTAGTGATTAATGATGATCTGGATACAGCCGTGTGCGAATTGGCGTCTATCATTGTCGCTGAGCGAATTCGGCTTACATGAAGACCCAAAGAAGAGACCGGCCTCAAGCTACGAGGCCGGTCTTCTTTCTTAGAGATGGAACAGATTTCATCTAGACTCTTGAAACGCCTTTTGCTGTGACTTTCAGCTTCTTCTCAATCTGACGTTTCAGTTCTTTTCCAGGACGGAATAGCGGGACAACTTTCGCCTCAACTTCGATGGGGCGCTTGGTTTGGGGATTGATCCGGCTGCTCGCCTTTCGTCCGCGAACTGCGAACTTCCCAAATCCGACCAGCTTCACTTCGTCACCCTGAAGCAGCGTCTCTTGCACCAAATCGAGCACTGAGTCGAGCAGTTGTCGAGCCTCCTTTTTCGTCGTGCTGGTCTTATCAGCCAGCCGATCGATGAATTCGCCCTTATTCATCCGTGGTTCCTCCTTGCGGTATTCTCTGATTATTCGTGTTCGTCGCTGGTCGCTTCGGCAAGCAGATCTCGCATGCTGAGAGACTCGTGTCCGGCATCATCAAGGAATCTGCGGTCCACGCGCTCTTTGGTGCTGCGTCCGCCGCGTTCTTTACCGCGTCCGCCTGCACGACCCTTGCCTCCGCTAACGCTTCCGCTGCCGCTGCGTCCTGCTGTCGCTCGCTCGCGATCACGTTCTTCGAACGCTGCAGCTGGAATCTCTGGTGGACCAAACAGGTTGCGCATCGTCAAGCGAACCTGGCGCTTGTCCTCATTGATTCCAATGATCCGCGCTTGGATCTTCGCGCCCACGGCAAGTACATCGGCCGGCGTTGCGATCCGCTCATCGCTGATCTCAGAGACGTGAATCAGTCCGTCGACGTCATCTGTGATCTTCATGAATGCGCCGAAGTCTTTGATCTCAGTGATCGTACCTTCGACGACTTCGTCGATCGCAAATCGCTCAACGAACTTCTTCCACGGATTGTCTTTTAACTCACGAATGCTAAGAGAGATTCTTCGTTCAGACGGATCCGCACTGAGGACCTTCACCTCGACTACTTCGCCTTCAGAGAGAACATCGCGAGGATGATTGACGTGCCCCCAGTCAATCTCAGACACATGGACCAATCCCTCAATGCCGTTCTCTAGCTTGACGAATGCGCCGAAGTCAGTCAGCTTGGTTACCGTGCCCGACACGACTTGACCGCGAGGATACTTCGATGTGACGTCTCCCCATGGATCGCTCTGAGTTCGGCGCAGAGACAAGCTGATTCTGTGAGCCGCCTCATCGACGCTCAGCACAACCACTGTCACTTTGTCGCCTTCAGACACGATGTCCTTGGGACTCTCAGGATGTCCCCACGACAACTCGGAGACATGCACAAGCCCTTCAACGTCCTGCTCAAGCTCAACAAATGCGCCGAAGTCTGTCACACTGACAACGGTGCCCGTGACCTCAGTCCCAGCGATGAAGCGCTCCATGATTCCATCCCAAGGATTCGAGCGAAGTCGCTTGATCGAAAGAGAAACCTTGCCCTTCTCTGTGTCAAAATCAAGAACCTTGACGTTGACTTTCTCGCCGACCCTGTAATCCGGCGGCGGCACAGGCAGGTCCTTCCAGGCGATCTCGGACCGGTGAACGAGTCCTTCAAATCCGCCGATATCGACGAATAGCCCGAAGTCAACCACGCTACGAATGGTTCCTTCAATCTCTTGATCCTTCTCAAGAGACTGGAACAAGGCCATTCGCTTCTCTTTCTCTTGCTCTTTGACGAAGACTTTGTGTGAGACGACCAGATTCTTGTCTCGTCGCGATAGTTCAAGGATCTTGAACTTGATCCGCTGTGCGCGCAGCTCTTCAATCGAACTCGGCAGATCATCTCCAAGATGGGAACCTGGAAGGAAAGCCCGGATGCCATCAAGGTTCACGTGATAACCAGCGCTCTTCACTTCGCCAGTGATCTCACCCTCGATTACATCTCCGTTACGATAGGCTTCTTCCAGGTAATCGATCCGCTTCTCATACTCTGCTTGTTTCTCAGAAGCGTAGACCGTTCCCTTTTCCTCGTCAATATAGGTAACGAGAACCTCAATCTCTTCGCCTTCTTCTACCTTGCCCTCAGTGCGGAAAGGAGAAAGCTCGGCTACGGGGAGGATGCCCTCCGACTTGTAGCCGATATCGACGAGGATCTCGCTCTCATTGACTTGAACGACAGTCCCGGAGATCACGTCTCCACGACTGTACATCTTGACGTCGCTTTCAGAGAAAGCGTCTTCCATTTTTATTCGCTGTTCCATACTCTAGTGACACCTACCATCGCGCTTCCTCAGAGATAGTCCTCTGAGCCCGCTGTCTCGTTTATGTAGCAACCCGTATCCTCCTCGATTCCTCACGCGTTATCAACTCTTAGCATCAATTGCTCGCTCATTTTCTGGTATTTTTCGGCCCGCGTTTGCTCGCTTGACTCATCAACGCTCAGATCGGACACATCAAACGACTCCCCAATCGACACACGAAGTCGCGGAAACGCGAACGGGTACTGCGGTGGATACGGGCCTGTAGCGATGATGTTCACAGGCAGAATCCTCTTGCCAGTCAATTGGGCAAAATGAATGGCTCCCGCCTTCGCATCGACGCTTCTTCGCGTGGTTCCCTCAGGAAACAGCCCGATGAGCCGCTCTTCTTTCATCGCGACGAGCATACGTCGGAAATCGCTCTTGCCGAAGTTCTCTCGATCAATGATTGTGGAGAAGGCACGAATGATAGGTTGGACAAGAGGATTGCCGCGCAACAGGCCTGTGCGAGCAATGAAGTGGATACGGTTGAATACACCGAGCCCCACTGCAAGAACGAGCGCATCCCAGAAACTGCGATGGCGAGCTACAGCAATGTACTCGCCGTCGGCCTTAATGTTCTCCCTGCCGCTCACTCGGATACGAAAAAGGATCTTGAGTGCCACATAGCATAGCAGCACAATGGCGACATACAGTCCGTTACGAATCCCGATTCTCAGCTGACCAGACAACGTCCTCCAACAGATCTCTCACCAGGGTAGATGCTTCGGAAATGACCTCTTTAAGCGTTTTTTGGCTCGTTTGAATTATAGTCGCATCCGCGGCGGGTTTCAAGGGGGCAACAGCACGCTCTGAGTCTCTTGTATCGCGTACGATGATCTCTTGCTCTACTTGATCGAGATCACCCGATTGCCGCTGTTGTATGCGCCGCGATGCCCGCTCGTGCGGTGTCGCCATGAGAAATATCTTCACATCTGCATCCGGCAGCACGACCGTGCCGATGTCCCGTCCCTCCATCACAACGTCATGTCGGTTGGCAATCTCTCGTTGAAGCTCAACCAGCCGCTCTCGCACCTCGGGCAATACAGCCACTTGAGAGGACTTCTGATCCAAAGCGCTCGTGTGCAACTGCGCCGTCACATCCTGGCCATTTAGAAGGAACCGCTCATCCTCCGTAACACAGATCTCCATGTCAGCAAGCTGGATGCCTCGCTCAAATCCCAGAGCCACAGCTCGATACATCTTGCCTGTCTCGACAAATCGGAGGCGAAATTCCCGGGCAAGCGCCTTGCCCAAGGATGTCTTGCCCGAAGCAGCTGGTCCATCAATCGCGATCTTCATGCCTCTTCCCCCCCCGCTTCGGCACAGCCTGTTGCGGTTGCCCGGCAACAATATACCCGGCAGCCAAGCTCCTGTCTCGCGAGCGTGTCCCGAGCACGCATTGCCTCGGCGCAACTGCCAAACGCTGCATAGAATGCTGACCCACTCCCCGTCATTCCCGAATACTTGCCGCCTGTCTGCGTGATCGCGTCATGGTACATCCTAAGTTCAGGATGAAGCCTTGCTGCGGCCGGATACAGATCATTCTGTCCAAGCGCCCGTGACTGTGAAGGCGCATCTGAAGATCGCCATTCACGATAGACATCGACTGTGGCACACCGAATCTCTGGGACGACAAGTACAAAGACTTCTGAACGCGTCGGCATCTTCTGCTCAGGATGGCCTACACCCGTCAGCCTCATGCATCCGCCTGTGAGAAACAGAGGAACGTCAGCTCCTAGACTGCTTGCCATGTCGATTAGTTCAACGTCGCCGATCAAGGGCGGCAGCAGTTTATTGGCAGCAACGAGAACGGCCGCCGCATCGGAGGAGCCGCCGCCTAGTCCCGCTCCGACTGGAATTCTCTTCTCAATCCGAATCTCTAGCCCGCCTCGACTTCGCTTCTCCCGCAGCACAATGGCAGCAGCCTTCTCCACGATGTTGGGGCCATCCAGAGATTCATCGCAGAAGACGCGAGTTTTGGCTCGTGCAGAGATCTGGATCCGATCAGCTAGATCAATCGTCTGGGCAATCGACCGAATCTCATGCATTCCGTCAGCCCGCTGCCCGCAGATCTCTAGCGACAGGTTGAGTTTGGCGTAGGCGAGTAACCGCACTGTCATGACAGGTGTGCAATGGCTCCATTGACCATCACCAGCGACACAGGAGGATTATCAGGTGCTGCCTCGATTTCGCGATAGTCATGAAGATCAAGCAGTACAAGATCAGCGCGCTTGCCTTCTTCGATGCTTCCGGTCTCGTGTGCAATCTCCAGAGCACGGGCGTTGTTCAGCGAGCATGCCGTGATGGCCTCAGCCAGTGTCATACCCATCCGGTCGATGGCACTTGCGAGCACAGACCACATCGACCTTGATTGACATCCATCCCATCCGGTACCGGATCCCAGGGCTATCGGAAGTCCCTGGCTCAAGAGCGGCTGCACATTGATCCGTTTCGGCTCGTTCTCTTCTCGGATACCGGGCAGATAGACGGGCAACACATGGCTATTCGCCAAGCTCGTCGCCAGATGGATTGCCAGAGGCGATGTACATCCAACAGCTGCTGCGCCCAGAGAGATGGCCAACGCTGCCACATCCTCGACTGGCGTGGTCGATTCAACATGGAGTTTCGGACGCAGTCCAGCCCCCAATGCAGCTCGAAGAACTGCGTTGGCTTCAGTCAGCGAACCTGAATGGCTTCCCCATCCGACGTCGCAGAATGTGGCCATTCGGCGCTGGCGAACCTCAGGAATGACCTCGCCAATGAGCGATGAAACGAGTTGATTCCGCTGTTTACCCTCTTCAGGTAGCGATGCCATCAGAGAGCCAATAATGCGAGGCTGCTGCTGTTGAGTGAGATACCCGACCACAGCCAGCCCTTCCAATCCAGAATCATGGGCGCACTTCAGCTCAACAGACGTCACACCACTGCGCAGTGCGCGTTGGAGCAATCGCCTTGTCCACTCTGCAAGATCGAGTCCACAGAGCATCGGATCGGCCTTACCGATCAGCCATCCCGGCATATGCGGCAATACCCAGAATGGGTCGATCAGCCCAGGGATGATGACGCCACCGTGGGCATCGATCGTTTCAACCTGTTTTGAGTTTCGCTGTGGAATGCCCTTCACAATTCGACCATCGCGGACTAATAGGTGCGTGTCGCGAGACACTTCGAGAGCATAGGATCTCGCCGTCTCGTCTAGGGCACGCCCAATCGGCGTAACGATCTGTCCAATGTTGGTAATGAGAATGTCCATTTCAGTCCTTCAGTTCGAGTATAGTTTCCTCCGATTGAGAACACAATCGCTGGCATATGATTCGCACATGCCTTCGAATATCTGTCTTCTTCCTACTACAATTGGATGATTAGCCGAAGGAGAAGGAGGTGACGGCGTTGCGGGAACACTCAGACGAGAATTCCAAGAAGATGAAGACCGGCTTCGTAGCTGTGCTGGGGCAGACGAACGTCGGCAAATCGACTTTTCTCAACGCTGCCATTGGGCGGAAACTCCTCATTACATCGAACAAACCACAGACAACGCGCAATCGCATCCGTTGCGTCCTGACCACAGACAAGGCTCAGATCGTGTTTGTCGATACTCCTGGACTTCACAAGCCAGGGGATCAATTGAGTCGGCATATTCTCCGAGAAGCCCGTAGAGCATTGCGCGGCATGGATCTCTTGGTCTACGTCGTGGAACCATGGGGCGCCATTCCTGAGCTTGATCGCAAGATCTTCGACGAGTGGAATGACATCGATGTGCCCATCATTCTGTTGGTCAATAAGATCGACCAAGCCAAGGGCAATGCCGTCGAAGAGACATTGATTGCCTATGAGAAGACGGGCTTGTTTGCTGAACTGATCCCTATTTCTGCCATGCGGTGGCAGGGGATCCACGATGTGATCGACACAATATCGGAGTACCTATCTCCAGGCCTGTTGCTGTTCTCTCCAGAGGAGACATCTGATCAGACTGAGGATTTCTTGATTGCTGAACTCATCCGCGAGAAGATCTTTCGCTTGACACACAAGGAGATTCCCTACTCAACCGCAGTTCGCCTAAAATGGCTGAATGAGCGAGATGATGGCATCATCGAGATTAAGGCCGAAATCATTGTTGAGCGTGATTCACAGAAGGGCATCCTTATCGGGAAGGGCGGCAAGATGATCAAGAAGATTGGCTCGCTCGCACGAACAGATATCGAGTCTTTGCTGGGGAGCCGCGTGTTCCTGGAAACGATCGTCAAGGTGAAGGCCAATTGGACGAACGATGCAGATCAAATCGAGCAACTGACTCATTCGACACGGTGAACCCATGGGATGCAAACCAGAAGCTGCAGTGTTCGTTGTTTCTGCCAACGATCCGATGGAATCTCCAATCGGCCGCATGCTGGAGGCTCTCGACTACTCAGTCGTTGGGCTCTCGCTTGAAGCGCTGACATCAGCTTCCGCCGTCAAACCAGATGTCGTTGTGATCATGCCAAACGGCTGGGAACCGGCCACGCTGAAATCCACACTGATCCGCATTCGCGACGCGTGGGATACATCTGTTCTTGTCGTTGATCGCCAGGAAGCACCCACAACACTTCCGTCGTGGTGCTGCGATCTCGGCGTAGCTCGCATCGCTGAGAACGTTTCTGAGAAGGAGCTCGCATCCTGTCTCGACAATGCCAGAGTCCTGTGCCATCTGCAATCCCAGCTGCGCCACTATCGACAGCTGCTGCAAATTGCGCCTGTCGGCGTCTTCGAAATCATGGATGGAAGACTGTCGTACGTCAACGACTACCTGCTTGAACGAACAGGATATGCATTGGAAGAGATTCGGGAAATCCCGCTGGACCAGCTACTCGTTCCTGAAGACAGGGATCGGCTGGCACAGGCTCTGAGAGATCTTCCTGACAGACCTGCCAATGCGCCGCCCAACATTTATCGGTTCTTGGCTGCAAATCAGCAGACATTCATCGGTGAAGTCAGATCTGTTGCGATCGCACAGAAGGATGGGTTTCGGATTGAGGGAACAATCCGTGATATCACTCAAGAAACACGGATTATGCAGCTGCATCGCATCGTTCTTGAATTGACCGAAGTCATTCTTGCAGAGCAGGACATCGACAGGATCCTCCAACTCGTTTTGGATACGATCGTCGAATACGGCGGCTTCCGCCGCGCACTGCTCACGCTCTATGATCTATCCATTCCCTGTCCATTCGAAGGGCCCGTCTTCAAGACAATGACGTCAGGTTTGACGCCCGACGAGCAGGCCGCACTCATGGCTCAGGAGGAGATCTCGATCGAGCAGCGCAGAGAGGTCTATTCGGATCGGTTCAAGCTTGGACTGGCCTACTACATCCCCCATGATGAGACACCCTTGTCCAAGGACCATGGCATCACAGGCACCGTGTCTGTGGATGGCTGGCATCCTGACGACTTCCTCTTCCTTCCTCTGCGTGGCGACGGAGGGATCATTGGAACCATATCGATTGACGACCCTATGGATCCCAGCGTTCCGACGGCAGCTTCTATTGAGCCAGTCGCGTTTCTGGCAAACATCGCTGCGTTCGCTGTGGAACGCGTATTCAAGATGAAGCGCCTGCGCAAGCAAGCGAATCAGCTTCATGGGCTTGCTGCCCTTGGAAGCGAATTGGCGACCATCAACAACGAGCGTGCACTGTGTGAGACAACGGCAACGCGCGTGCAAGAAGGCATGGACTACGAGATTTGCGGGATTTACCTGCTCGATGGCATGCGATTTGTCCACGAAGCAACCTCCGTTCGAGACGACTTCCCGAAGACCGAGATCCCGGAGAAGGGAGATCGCGTCGTCGCGGAAGGCCCGGGGATTAACCGCTGGGTCCTCAAGAATGGCAAGCCTGCCATCATTCCTGACGTATCGAAGGATTCCCTCTATGCCGGGCCACGAGAGGCGATCCAATCCTACATTGCCGTTCCCATCATCGGGAGGAAGGGCTCGATTGGAGTGATCTACGCAGCAAGCCAGCGACTGGCCGCCTTTGGCGAGCAGGATTGCGAGATCCTCTCCACTGTGACCAGCCATCTGGCGACCGCACTCACAGCCGTTCGGCGTCAAACCTCGCTCAACCGCATCTTCGACTTCGGGCAACAGCTTGCAGTGGCATCGACGCATCCCCAGGCCGTTGCGAGCACGCTAGACTTCCTAGTTGAGCAGTTCGACTTTCAGCTAGCTTCGATCTTGATGCTGCAAGAAGACGGCTCACTCGTGGCAAGCAGTGCTGGCGGAGCTTTCAGTGATCGGCACATAGAGGCAGGATGGGAGACGAGCAGGGAGAGCGGCATTATCGGCTGGGTGGCGTGGAACAAGACATCGTTGATCGTCCCTGATGTGTCTCAGGATGCTCGATACAAAGAAGTGCTCTCCAGTACTCGATCAGAGCTAGCCGTCCCCATCTTGTTCGACCGCAGCTTGTTGGGTGTAGTGAATATCGAGAGCGCGCAGCTGGGATTCTTCGATGACGAGGATCGCCGACTAATCGAAGTTGTTGCGAACCAGTTGGCGACTGCACTGGCGAACATTTCCTCACAAGCGACACTTCGTGAACAAGCGATTCGCGATCCCCTAACAGGCTTGTTCAATCGCCACTATTTCAACTCAATCATTGCTTCAGAGTTCAGCCGAAGTGATCGCTACGAGCGTCCGCTGTCTCTCATGATGCTTGATGTCGACGGCTTCCGCGCCGTCAACAACACACTGGGGCATCTGAAGGGCGATGAGGTACTGCAAAGCGTTGCCCGCATGATTGAGAGCAATGTGAGAGATTGCGATCGAGTCATCCGATATGGTGGCGATGAGTTTCTGGTGTTCATGCCTGAGACAGATGAACATGGCACATCGCATCGTGTCGCCGCTCGACTGCGAAGTGGGATCGGTGCGGTGCTAGGAGGCACTGATGCAGGCAAGTTGCGGCTAGTTCTTGGGCTGAGCATTGGCATCTATTCTCGGCTTCCTGGAGAACAAAAGACTCTCGAACAGATTCTCGAGGAAGTCGATCGAAGGATGTATGCTGACAAGCGAGCACAGAATGAAGATAGGGCCGATGAGTATCGCCGTTGAGACACTCCATTCCGTTCAACAGTTGCGCGGCGTGGTTGCCCTTCAACAGCAATCCAATCATGAGCATCCTTCAGAAGTCTGGCGGCTGTCGCACCTTCTTGACATTCACCAAAGCGGCGGACTTATCCTAGGAACGCCCTGCAGTTCGATGAATCAGCAGCTTCAAGGAACCCTCGTTGATCTGGTCGCTGAAGTCGACGGATACCCCGCGAGGCGAACAGTCGTGTGGGCGGTCGATTTAGCGGGACGCAATCGAGGCATCGGATCAATGCTTCGCATGTACGAGCGGATACACCTTCAGCGCGAGGGCGTCGATCTGGTGTATTGGGACATCGATCCTTTGAGCAGTGTCGACCTGCATCTCGCCCTCAACAAGCTGGGAGGAATTGCCACTGCGTACTCTTGCGAAGCACCTGATGAGCTTGACAGTTCCCTCGCAATGTCGATACCAGCAGATCGGTTCCGTATTGAGTGGTGGATTGATTCACCCCGTGTCATCGACAGAATCGATCATGGACACGCCCCACCACACCAAAGTATTGGGCTTCATGAGATGGTCGTCCTCACGAAGACGGCAACGCTGTCTTCGGGCGTCCGAGGTCTACTCGCGTGCACGCCGGGCGACTCGTCTGAGTATCTGCTGATCGAGGTCCCTGAGGATCTGGACGTCCT
>SPBW01000059.1 GCA_004525685.1 Candidatus Atribacteria bacterium | reverse complement strand
GCAGAACGCCTGTCTGCCAGGCTGCATAGAGCGTGCCTGTTGAAGAATCCAGAGCCAATGATGCGAGCGGGCCTTGGCCTTGCATGACACGCTCGACGGCATCTTGTTCTGAAGCCACAATCTGCAATGACTCGATGCGGAGATTATTGGATTCATTGGATTCAACCACTTGATCGTAGGCATCCACTTGGATGAGAACTTCGTACGCTCCAGCAACTGGCGCGCCAAGCGAATGGACAAGCTCAATCGACTGGAGCGGCTCAAGACGCGGCCAAGTTTCTCGCGAGACGGCATCCCCTGCGACGACCTCGACGGCAAATGGCCCTGCAGCCAGGGCGCCGATGTTTTGGATTGTCGTGTAGATCAGAACTTCCTGTCCGGCCTCCACGATGGCTGTCGATGGAACAAAGCGAACGGCAATCGGCGTTAAATCAGGTTGGATCCCCTCGCCTTGACCGACGGATACGGCTACGCGCAGTTCATTGTCTGATTCGCTTGACTCTGGGACTTCATTGCCAGCGTCAAGAATGCCGATGACGACATAGGGGCCCATGGGTAGCGACGTTTGCACGATGGATGGAGGAATGATCCACGTCTCTCCCGGATCAAGATTGCTGACGCGCCGTGAGAACAGCGTGTAACTTGCTCCTGTTGGGGTCGTCCACTGCAGCGTGGCCAGGAACGTGCCTGACGGCCTCGTTCCCGCATTGACAATCGAGGCTTCGATGGAGACGGGTGCGCCAAGCCCCACGCTGGTGGACGGCTTAACGGCGACATCGCGGAACAGCAGATTGGGTAGATCGAGAGTCTGGCCTCCGTCTTGGGCGACCTCAATGGGCTCTCCAATCATGAACCCAATCACTGCTTCGTTGTTTAGGTCATCCATCTCAGCAACGGCTCCGCCTTGGGCACTCTCTGTGCGCGGATCGATCGCTACAACCAGGCGGTAGAATCCGATGGGCCAACCAAGTGTTGCGAACGTTTCGCGAACTGTCTTCTTCTCGGCTCGTGCGAGCCCCTGAATACTCTGACTCTTCTCAAAAGGCAGAGCCGAAGACGTATCGGAAATGATCGACATGTCAAGGATCGGTGTGGACCAGGCTTGACCATCTGCGCTGTACGTGAAATCAAACGTTACGTCGAAGGTTCCGGCAGAGATCGTGCCGTCATTGCGGATGGCTGCAGACACCTGAAGCGAGCTGCCAGCTGGTATCGGCGATACAGGCTCAAAGCCGATTTCAGTGATATGTAGTTCGGCAAGCCGCTCCACTGGAGGGAACAGTCTGAGTGTCGCCTGAATCACGTTGTTGCCTTCATCATATTCGAGAATGTGATTGTCTGGGTCAACGACGACGCGAATGGCATAGGTTTCTGGAGGGAGATCCGTCGTGTCCAGAATGCCTTGGACACGAGCACGATCGTCTTCCTCAAGACCATCCTCAGTCGCTGCAATGGCCTGATAGGTGAACGTGTCAAACCGAGTGTCGTCTATATAGAAGCCGACGGTAAAGTCGCGTTGGCTGCGATCCCCCGTGTTCTCCACCAAGGCCGAAACGGCAATCGTGTCACCCTGATGAATCGCCTCGGCAGGCAAATCGAGCGACACAGGATGAAGCTCGGTCCCCCGAATGGAGAAGCCGACGATCAATTCGTTGTTGTGCTCGTTTCGTTCGGCAATCCGATTGGCCTCGTCGACGATGACGCGCAATTCGTAGCTCCCGGGCGCCAGGTTGAGCTGGCTAGGCCGTGCATCAATCGTGATAGAGACCGAGTCGGTCGCTGAATCGTCTTCCGCACCGAGCTGGGAGATCGTCTTGACTTCCAGGGGGATCCAAACTGTTGCTCCCTGGACACGGTAGGAGAAAGAGACGGTAATGCTCGTCGAGCCAAGGATCTTGGGGGCTGACGACCCGCCACGGTTGCTCACGACGACGTCAACATCCACGTCGTCATCCCAAGCGAGCGGGAGATCCTCGTCGAATGTGACAAAGACGGGGAGCAGCTCTGGCAGCTCGAGCACAGACGGCGCCACAGAGAGGGCGATCGTCAGGTCGTTGTTTGCTGCGTCTTGCTCTTGCGTTCCAGTCAATTCAGTGATGGATACTCGTATTGCATACGTGGTCACGCAATTCTCAAGACGAGCCATCTCCTCTGTTGAAAAGGGCGTCATGATCGACGATTCGAGTGTTCCGTCTTGCACGCCTGTCGTCAAGATCTCACGTAGCGATTCGCCTGTTCCGAAGACTCCTGTCAGCTCAACGTTCTGATCGCGAGCGAGTCCTGGAACCTGTTGCATGGCAAACGGGATCCACGCATCAGATGGAGCAGCGGCCACGGCTTCAGACAGCGTTCGGATGCCAGAAGTCTGGTCAAAGTCCCAGTCTCCAATGTCTCCTGTCTCCGATTGTCCGACAATCACTGAGATATCCCACTGTTCGCCTGTGTCAGTGTCTGTGCATGAGATGGGTAGTAGAGAGAATTCAACATGGAACGCACCGGCTGCCAAGTCGCCAGAATTCTCAATCTCTGTCTTGAGTGTCGCCGTTTCTCCCCAAGCCAGAGGAATGGCCGGTATGGATTCGAGCCGCACAAGATGCAATTCCGGCTGCGGCGAGCGAATAGTCAGAGACGTGATGAGACGATTGTTCGTCTCATCGCTCTCAGGGATCCAATTCTCAGGATCGACTGACACAACGAGTTCATACTCACCGGGGATCAATTCGGATGTGTCAATCCACGCTTCCACAGACGTCTCCCAATCAGCGGAATCCGAGGCCACAGTATCCCAGGTTGTACCACAAGGCTCTTGCTTGTCTAGGCGGCGCCACGAGATTTCAACACGGATGTTGCCGTTTAGGGGCGCTCCATCGAGGGTCAGGAGAGAGCCCACGTGAAGAAGAGAACCTCTGACGATCGATGCCGAGGGGACCAGTGTCAGGTCAGAGAGTCGTAAATCAGGCAAGGCGTCGTCGGCTGCCAATGCCACATGCCCCATGAGAAAGAGCCCCAGACATGCCAACAGAGATCTCTGCCAACGAGTTCCAACCATCATGCCCCCTTGCACGCTGTGTTAACGCACGGCCACGTGCGCTTGATTCTTCATCCTTCTATTCGAACTGGCTCAGATCGAACGCATATAGGTATCCGTCTGATGACGCAACGATCAGTGTGAACGTCGCAGCATCGACAACAGGCGTTAGAAGTGCTTCTGGAATTGCGTCATTCTCCTTGGGCTTGAACAGGAAGGGAATCGACGAACTCCAGATTGATACGGTCTCGTACTCCTCCAGATTCCTGTCCCATCCCTGCAGAACCGGACGATCTGTTCTTCCATCTCGCGTCTGGCCGACCAAGAAGACGACCGTTGCATCCTTGCCATTGGATGTGGGAAGAATCGCCGGTGAAGCAGCTATTTCCCGGGGTTCGAATTCGTCGACCCCATTCTGGATGTCATCAAATCCTCTGCCATCGCTGTATTCCACGCGGACGATTTCGCCGATACTGCTGGTGACGTACAAAACGGCATCTGAGCCGTCACTCACAACATCAAGCCCAACGATCGTTCGCTTCAGAAGCGCCGTCTCCTGAGAAACGATCGGGCATGACGCGCTAGCAGACGTGATGTCGATGGCGAAGAAGTCACCGGAATCTGTGCCGAAGAAGACGGCTGTCTCATCTTGATTGATGCCCAGATTCGAGGTGATTTGGTCCAGAATGCTATCATTCGTGCATCGGGTTCCGTCAGGACGCAACGCATGCACGGTTTCGTCTGAGGCAAACCACAGCGTTCCCGCCGTATTGCTGAACGCGGGCTGGGTCGTCACCGCATGTGTTGTGTCGCTTCGAAGGATCGTGCCGTCCAAGGCATTCAGCACATAGGCGCCCGCTCCCGATCCGACGATGAGCAGACTCCCGTCAGATGATGTTGACAGGAAGGCGGGGCCAGATACGAGTCCTGCTGACGATATCCATCCCTGAGTCAGGAACGAGCCTGTTTCCTTGTCGATACCATTCAAGGCATAGATCTTGCCGTCGCTTGCTGCCACGAAGACACGATAGGTCTGCGTGGCTGTGTCATAAAACACCGTGGGCGATGACAAGCTCGCGGCAGATGGTGCAGACCACGGGTCCAGCTTCTCTTCTCCCGTGCGAACCTTCAATACGTGCAGCCTGTCTCCCGTCGATGTGTTGACAACGTGGAAGATCAAGCCGCCTGCGACAGCCGGATACACCTCGACGGCGGTGATATCGTTGTAATCGTCGCACTGACAATGTGCGCGCGCGGGGAACGTCCACAGATCCACTTCGGAGTAGAACTGAGCCAATGTGTATTGAGATGGCAAATACAGATCCTGCGGGGCTCCGCCATCGACTGGGCTCACAGAGATGCGCAGCTGCGCGGGATTGGCCTTGCCCAAGGCGCTGGTTTGACGAAACAGCGAATCAAAAATCGAGTAATCCAGTGTAATGCGAATGAACCCGGCATCTCCAGGATTGCTCAGCGATACGATTTTCGAGAGCTGTTGGGGAACGCCGCCCACTGACAATAGAGCGGCAAACGCATTGGCAGGTGGTTCGAGAGATTCACGGTAGTACCCGAGGACATCAATGTCTGTTCCGGCAAACGAGAACGCGTCAGTTCCGACATTGTGGGCATCCACGATCAGTCCTGTCGTCAAAGACCCCATCTGACAGATTGCGAACTCTGCAGTCAAGCTTAGTTCGGAGATATGGCTGCCTTGCTGCAGTAGATCCAGTTGATAGCGATCCACAGACTGCTGAAGGTCGCCTGCGCAGTCTCCCAAAGGAGCGAAGTTGTTGCATCGCTCCGACTCACCTAGCGACTGAGGCGGATCGGCCTCAGCAGAGAAGACGTAGATGCCGGGCGCGAAAGCAGAGCTGTCAAACGTGATCACCGGCCTGCGTACTTCGCCAGATTCCAGTCCGATGACAGCTTGTGAACCGAGCTTCCCATGCTCTCCTGAAATCGTTTCAGTGAAGAAGAAGTCGACATAGAATTGGCCCGCTGTCGTCGATCCTAGATTCTTGACTGACGCACTCACACGGATCGTGTCACCCACAAGAGCCTGATCCAGATCAAGCGTCGGGCGATCTAGGATGATCGTGCTCTCAACCCATCCGATGTGAAGCGCCTCAATGGACACATCAACATCTTGCGCGGCAACGATGCCACTGATTCCTGCCAGTAATAGGTAGAGAAGAAGAACGCATGCGGCGCGCCTTCCGTTTCGTGGTACATGTATCGTCCAGCCCCTCGGCACGCCCCGCAGCATCACGCCTCCTTTATCTCTCTTGCGCTACTCTATAGATCACCCGTATTCAGCGAACCTAGATGGCTCGCTGCAGGAACACGCCTAGGTTGTTATAGAACACGCCGAAACCCTCAGGCACCACGGCCAGTCCCGCGCGAATCTCGCCAGGCACAACACTCCCAGCGGCTTGCGCGCGGGTCATGTCGATGGCAATGATGCGATAGGAATAGGCAGGCAACGTCAGATTCCGTCCGATCAGGTACTCTCGAGGGTTGACCAGGAATTCCAGCCGGAGCGGGTCGTCTACATTCATTGCATCGAGTTCCCGCATCACTTCGCGCAGCGTATCCAGCGTGTCACCTGGAAATCGATCACTCATGAACCGAAGCATGTCTGTCTGATGATCGGTCGGCTCCAGCGCAATCCTTTCCTGAACGGCCTCAAATGCCTCTTGAATGAAGATGGCGATACTGCGATAGAAGACACCAATGCCTTTGGGCTCGAAGACAAAGCCTTCCAGGGGTTCAGCGATTCCGAACCACGGCTCGTCCTCTACAGCGGAAGGGAGCATGAAGTTGACTCCGGTAATCTGGAATTTGTCTGGCGGGAGGTCGATGCCCTCATCAAGAAGGAACGCTCGCGGCGCTTCCATGAACAGACCTATCTCATCTTCCGACTCGTTGAGAACGGATGTCAAATCGACGAGCAGCGCGAGGTGCTCATCAGGCAACTCAATCAGGGTCTCAAAAATCCGCTGAGTGAATTCGCCAGCCTGCGCACTCGCCGCGAGAACGGGCACAAGCAGCAATAACGCAGCTAGTCCCCAGGCAGTGAGTCTACAAGGACGTCTAACCTTTAATACAGATTGGATCGCGTTGTGCATGCCGACCTCCTTCGTAGCACTATAGCTCGAACCACCTTCTCTGTGAAGTCGCTGAGTTGTTTGGACAAACATGTCGACCTCCTTTTCAAGTTCCCGAAGCTTGCCAGACGTACACAGGGATTGAGGGAGAGTTTCGAGATAGCCCATCTCGTCCGACGATAGTGCCCCAAATGGGAGTTAGGATTCCTTGTGCGACATGCCTTCTTGATAGCCCGTACCGATAGCGTCGCCAATCCGGTAGTAGCGGTTGTCGAGCGCATAGATGATGGGATCGAGCTTCGACAGATGGGGCACCGTTTCCTTGCCGTTGGCCGACTCCACGAATTGTGAGGACACATAGCATTCGACAACCTCAGCAATGAACAGTCGCCGATGCTTGACCTGCACGACCTCAAGCACTCTACACTCTAGCCCTACAGGACACTCCTGGATCAATGGAGCGGCGGTCTGATCGCCGAGGAACGTCGTGAATAAGGTGCCCTTGTCCACATTACGGCCTGAAACGATGCCGCAATAGTCGGCAAGCGAGAGCATGTTCGTGGAAGGGATATTGATGCTGAACACGCCCGTCTCATCAATTCCCTTGGTCGTATGATGCGAGGCACTCAAGGATATCGTCACCAGCGCTGGTTTGATGCCCATGACAGCACAGTCGCCCACTTCCGTGAAGTTGGGTTTGCCATCGACAGACGCTCCCACCAATACGATAGGAATCGGATAGACTAGCGGGACGGCGCCTAGCTTGACCTTCGACATGGAATCTCCTTGGACGCAGGTTTCATGAACCAATGATACGAGACTGCGTTGCATTGTCGTCTCCAATCTATGGATGACAATGGCAGCATCTGGGACTAGAATCCTCCGGTTAGCAACAACTTCGTAGGAGGATCAGAAATGGGGCAACGATGGAACGACCCAATGACGTAGAAAGCCGGGATTTCATCCGACGCATTGTCGCGGAGGACTTGGCAGAAGGAAAGAATGAGAGCCGCGTGCACACGCGGTGGCCTCCTGAGCCGAGTGGCTACATTCATATCGGCCACGCCATGAGCATTCTGCTCAATTACTCGGTTGCCCAGGAATTCGGAGGCCAATTCAACCTGCGCTTCGATGACACCAATCCTTTGGCCGAGGACACGGAGTTCGTCGAAGCCATAAAGCGCGACGTCGCTTGGCTGGGCGCAGACTGGGAAGATCGCCTGTACTTCGCGTCTGAATACTTTGAGCAACTCTACCAATGGGCCGTGCATCTCATACAAGAGGGCAAGGCCTACGTGTGCGATCTAACAGCAGAACAGATCTCCGAATACCGCGGTACTGCTGCGTTCGACGGAGAACGGACGACCACACCTCCGGGCAAGAACAGTCCGTACCGCGATCGAACGGTCGAAGAGAATCTCGATCTGTTCCATCGGATGCGTGCTGGCGGATTCCCAGATGGTACCAAGACCCTGCGCGCCAAGATCGACATGACACACCCAAATCTCAACATGAGAGATCCCGTGTTGTATCGAATCCTGCATGTCAGCCATCACCGAACCGGCGATGCTTGGTGCATCTATCCAACCTACGATTGGACGCATGGTCAGTCCGACGCGATCGAAGGGATTACACATTCTTTGTGCACGCTCGAATTCGAGAATCATCGCCCACTCTATGATTGGTTCCTTGATAATCTTCCCGTCCCCCATCGTCCTCGGCAAATCGAATTCGCTGCCGTTGGCATTGGCTATACGGTCATGAGCAAGCGCTATCACAGGCAGCTGGTCTTTGGCAACCACGTGCACGGATGGGACGATCCTCGCATGCCAACGATCGCCGGAATGCGGCGAAGGGGGATCACGCCCGAGGCCATTCGAGCGTTCGTTAAGGGCATCGGCGTCACCAAGAGCGAGGGTATGATCGAGATGGCGTATCTTGAGCATCACATTCGCCAAGACTTGAACAAGCGTTCGCCAAGGGTGATGGCTGTTCTCAATCCTCTGAAGGTCGTAATCGCCAACTATCCGCAAGGACAGTCGGAGTCTCTGGAAGCCATCAACAACCCAGAAGATCCATTGGCTGGCGTGCGATCGGTCCCGTTTTCAAGAGAGCTGTACATCGAGCGGGAAGACTTCATGGAGAACCCGCCCAAGAAGTTCTATCGACTCTCGCCAGGCAGTGAAGTCCGCCTTCGCTACGCTTATTTCATTCGATGCGAAGACGTCGTCAAGGATGCGGATGGAAATGTGATTGAACTCCGCTGCACCTACGATCCCGATACCCGTGGTGGCGACGCGCCAGACGGACGCAAGGTCAAGGCTACACTGCATTGGGTGTCAGCTCCCGACGCGCTACGAGCGCAAGTACGCCTCTATGATCATCTGTTCAGCGTGGAGAATCCGCACTCGCCGCCTGAAGGCAAGACCTGGCTTGATACCCTCAATCCAGAATCTCTGCAGATCCGAAACGATTGCTGGATCGAGCCAAGCGTCGCAGATGCCGCCATCGGCAGCCGGTTTCAGTTTGAGCGGATGGGCTATTTCTGCCTAGATCCAGACTCGAAGCCCGATGGCTTGGTCTTCAACCGCACAGCCACGTTGCGAGATGCTTGGCTGAAGGCCCAGCAAAAGGCCGACTAGTGTCATCCGAAGGGCCGATCACAAGCGGGTTTTGAATGATCCGCCTTGATCGGCCTTTGGTTGCTGCGGTATCCTATCCTCCCGATAACCTAATCAAGAGGAATATGGGGGCTCGGGTGGAAGACAAAGAACTGGAGAATCGTGATGCGACCCTGAACGGGTCGCATTTTTTTTGGCAGAAGGCACAACTCATTGATCGACGAACCTCTACTCGCTATGCGCGTGTTCTGCTGCGAGGTCTGGAATTGCCTTGTGATGTAGAGGTTGGTCAGTTCGTCTTGGTGCGATACTCAGACGATCCGTGCTTGCCGCGTGCCTTCTCGGTGATGTCAGGCAGCGATCTCGGACTTGAATTGTTCATCAAGACCGAAGGCAGAGTGCGAGAGAAGTTCGCGGCTGCGCCTATGGGGACGGTGTTTGAAGTTCGTGGTCCTTATGGCACGCCCTATGCAAGCAAGATCAACTTCAACCGCAAGTACGTCCTCGTGGGCGGAGGCAGTGGCGCAGCTCCGCTCTTGCACTTTCGTAGGAAGTACCCGCATCTTGTCGCAGGCGAGGTGTATGGGTTTCGCACAGAGGACGCGTGCGATCTTCTCAATGAAGTTGATCTAACGGTCGAGAGCACGACGGGCCTGCGTGCTCATGAGAAGCTCCAATCTGTGTGGCGTCCGGGAATGGGCATCATTGCCTGTGGTCCCGAGGCGATGCTCCGACTCCTCGCGCAACAATACCGACAAGAGCCCGATGTATACGTGTCCCTAGAAGCGCGCATTGGGTGCGGCATTGGGACTTGCCTGGGCTGCAGCATTCAGACCTCGACAGGCATGCAACGGATCTGCAAGGAAGGTCCCTTGTTCGCGCTTGAGGAGCTGCCATGGCTAACCTAACGGTCAACCGACTGGGAACGAGTTTCGCAACGCCTGTAGTGCTGGCTTCTGGACCTGCCGGGTTCGGATACGAGCTGTCCGATGCCCTTGATCTAGCCCAAGTCGGCGCTGTCACCACCAAGACGATCACGCGTGAGCCAAAGGCGGGCAATCCGCAGCCACGATTGGTTGATTGTGCGTGCGGGGCGCTCAATTCCATTGGCTTGGAAAACCCCGGCGTGGAAGCTTTCGTCCAGACTACGCATGCACGCATTATCCAGTTGCCTCTGCGAAGGATCCTGAGCCTGGCAGCCACATCGCATGACGAGATGGAACAGCTCGCGAGGCAGGCAGCGGCACTGTCAGGATACGACGCCATCGAATTGAATCTGTCTTGTCCCAATGTTGGGGGGACGATCACAGGCGCCAACGCCGATGCCGTCGGCGACTTCGTTCGAGCGGCAGTAGGCGTGTCATCCATCCCTGTCCTTGTCAAACTCCCCGGTGATTCAGGAAATCTGTTGCGCTCGACAGAGCAGGCGCTCAAGGCGGGGGCAGCGGGCCTAACACTCATCAATTCTGTCCGCGGACTACGCATCGATTGGAACACAGGACGCCCCTTCCTTAGCCGAGTGTATGGCGGCTTGAGCGGACCTGCCATTCTGCCAATTGCGTTGGCTCGTGTGTTCGAAGTACGCGAGGCATTCCCCTCCGCCTTGATTATCGGCACAGGAGGTTTGTCTGATTTGGGAAGCTGCCTGGAGATGCTAATGGCTGGAGCCGATCTTGTCGGCATAGGATTTGGATTGATGGTTGATCCCGAGCTGCCACAGAAGCTTGCTGGGGAACTGCGCCATTGGCTGGATGAGAGGGGAATGGCATCCGTCGAGGAAGTCATCGGGATAGCACACTCAGGAGGGCTTGGTGTTCATTGAGCTGCTTAAGAAGACGATAGACGAGACCGGAGGCAGTCTGTGTGTGGGGCTCGATCCTCATCTGGATCAGCTCCCAGAGCGTTTCGCACGCACAGCAGCGGGTGTGCAGGCATTCTTGGAGCGGGTCATCGAAGAGACGGTTCAGCATGCCTGCGCCTACAAGCCCAACAGTGCGTTCTACGAAGCTCTCGGGGCGCCAGGATGGGACCTTCTCGCGCGGGTGATCGAACGCGTTCACAAGGTGGGACGCCCCGTTATCCTTGATGCCAAACGTGGCGATATCGCATCCACTGCGGCTGCGTACGCCTATGCCGCCTTTGACGGTCTTGGCGCAGATGCGATCACGCTCGTTCCGTACATGGGCGCAGATGCGATCACTCCCTTCTTGGATCGAGGAGGATTCGCCTTTGTGCTTGCCTCTCCATCGAATGCGTCTTCGCGACGCATTGTCGAACACGGCACGCCGTCTCTGGCCGAATGCGTGGCCGAACTGGCCGTCGAGTTGGAAGGCCGGTATCCCCATCAACTGGGCCTGGTCGTCGGGGCAACCCATCCCGAGGCCGTCAGCACGCTGGATAGGGTCTCGGGTTGTCTCCCTTGGCTCGTTCCCGGACTCGGCGCGCAGGGCGGACAGGCTGTGACGTTCTTTGAAGCAGCACGCCAAGAGCGACTGATGGTCGTCAATGCGTCTCGCTCTATTCTGTTTTCTTCTGATCCGAAAGCCGCAGCAGAGGCGATGAAGCGGGAAATCGAGGAGGCAAG
>SPBW01000280.1 GCA_004525685.1 Candidatus Atribacteria bacterium | reverse complement strand
CGATTCACATATAAAGGCCTGCCCCTGCATATTACCAGGACGTCAAAGAACAAGACCTGGCCCCGAACCGCGTCACGTCCCAGGTCAATTAGGTACTGTGTCCCCGGAACCCTGGGTTGCTAGGGACGATGCCGCGATAGAACTATCGCTACCTGCTGTTGAGCTGTACTTGGTGCTCGGGTTCTTGTTCACGCTCCACTAGCGTTGGTCAAACACCCAGCTGGCGAACCTCCTGGATTGCCTGTTGGAAGAAGGTCGTCGCTGCTGTTGCCGGAAGCGCTGCTTCGTCGTATGACAGCGAAAGATGAAGGCGCCCATCAACTGTTGCGGCTGCCATGTACTTCTCCGTTCTGGGTGAGGAAACGAACGGACCGTAGACAGCGTACCAAGCTCCTTCGGAACTTGTATCCTGCTGCGCTAGGAGACCGAGATTCGCTATCATCAATCCGTCAAAGATTCGATCTAGCCCCATACGGGTCAACAGGCGCTTGGCAAGGGGATCGTTGCACAGACCTCCGCCCACGAACGCAAGGGCATCGATCAACCCAGGATCAAGTCGCTCTAGACGCCTCGAGGCGAAGACCTTGTCGTCGGGCATGAGTTTGGCCAATGCTGAACTGAATGAGGATGCGTTCTGCCACACGGTGCGGCCCGTATCAAACTCAAAGGGAACACGGACACGGGTTGCGTAGAAGCCCAGCGCCTCGGTAGCGGCGGGGTGAAGACGATTGCGAAGGCTCACAGTGACCTGTGTGGTGCCAGTCTCCGAGCTGCCGGATTGAGTCGCAGCCTGTGCCTTGAGACATGCCGCCGTCAGCGCATTGCCAACTGTGATGCCATGCTGCCGGCAGGCTGCCACGAGCGCTTGGGTCTCTTCTACTGTGAGCCGATCCGTGAGCATGTGAATCGAGTGCTCGGACCAGAAGCGTTCGTGGAGCTCTTCGGTGTCCGAGGGCCCGAAGGCAATTCCCTTTCCTCGCCACTTCCTGCTCAGCAGGCGCATCATGATGCGCTCGATCCAAGAGCTACGAGGAATAGGCGCGGCTTCCTGGATGGACGCCATGCACGGCTCAGGAGACGTGAAGCTCCCTCCCTCAACCCAGTCGACCAAGTCGCGAAGCACGTAATACAGAGAGAGCCCATCGCACATCGCGTGATGTGCGCAAACGAGCAATACCGTGTGGTCCTTCTCCGGGATGGTTCGTAGGCGCAACATGGGGCCCCGCTCCCAGGAGAATGCCTCCTGGAGCTCTTGGGAAACCGCTTGTGCCATTTCGCATCCACCTAACACACTGACCTGCGGCAGATCAACTCCAGACGAAGAGAAGAACGCACGATTTCCGTCGCGGAGTTCGACGCGAACTGCCAGCATCGGGTGTCTGCTTCGAAGTGCCGGAAGCGCGCTCTCGATCTCCTCCTTTCCAATGACGCGGCGGACACGCACAGCGAGTACGACATTCGCATTCGGAATGTGCAGCGCTAGCCGCTCCATGGCAGATAGCGGTTGTTCGAACGATTCGCCAATTCTCTCTGAGTTCCTACTTGTACTCATTTGACACCTCTTGGCGGTGGGTGTTTCTCTATTACCGACCGTGCGGTCATTATAAATACCGTAGGAAGAATGTCAATATCTTGCGCCCGCACTATGCAGAGAGCCCTTTCAGGAAGACGTCGAGGAAACGACGCAGCCCTTTCGCAAGGTCTCTGGGTTCCAAGCCATTACGGTGGCGAAGTGAAATTCCATCGATCGCGCTGATGAGTAGTGCTGCATCGGCTGCGGGGTCGCTGACATTGGGGAAGATGCCATCGTGTCTTCCTCGTTCGAGCCATTCAGCAAACGTTCGTGACGTTTCGTTTGAGAGCGCGGTGATTGCGGAAAAGAGCTCGGCATGTTGGGCGTACGAGCCCTCTTGCCGTGCATAGCCAAAAAACACAAACAGTCCGCCGATTTCCGAAGCCATTTGCTCAATCGTCTCTACGAGAAGCTCAGGGATGAGGATCGCTGGAGAGGCACTCTTCTGTTTTAGGCGCAGAATCGCCGCCTGCCACGTTTCAAGCGCGAGATTGACGAGTTCGATGAGGATGTCTTCCTTGTTCGCGAAGTAATCGTAGACTGAGCCCTTGGCAATGCCACACACCTCGGCAATCTCCCGCACGCTCGTTCGCTCGAATCCTTTCTTCGAGATGAGGTCCATGGCAGCGACAGCAATCTCGCGCCGTCGCTTGGGCTTGTCTACGATCTTTGGCATGTGGCCTCCTGCCAAAGAATAGCCGGTTTACCCAGGCTGAACATACTCTTGCTTTGCAGCTGCCCTATCGTGGACCGACTCATTAGGGGAACGTCTTTGAGGTCTACCATTGTATTTTGTACGGAGACGGGAGCACCCCTGTTGATGTAGACTGACTGCGACGGGGGTGAGGTGGCTGGCTGCTCCGCGAGCAGCTTGGGGATCCGCGGTCTTTGACCGCTCGGCTCTGAAATGCCGCCCCCGTTTTTTGTGCCGTCCAGGAATGTCTGCCGGG
>SPBW01000080.1 GCA_004525685.1 Candidatus Atribacteria bacterium | reverse complement strand
TTGGGCGTGGCTCGAGCCAAGGAAATCCGTGACGCCTTCCACGTCGTCGATCAAGCCCACATCGACGCCTCCCTGAAGGAGATGCAGCAATCCAAAGAGGTCGTCGCTCTTTCGATTGAGGGATTGGACGATGTCTACTACGCGCTAGCCGAGACGCTTGAGAGAGACGCCTCTCCCAGGCCTGATTCCGCACACATCCTGTCGCCATTTGACAACTTGACCATTCAGCGCGATCGCATGGAACGGTTGTTCGATTTCAAGTACACCATTGAGTGCTATCTACCCGAAGGCAAGAGGCAGTATGGCTACTTCGTGCTTCCCATCCTGTGGCGAGACCAACTCATCGGCCGACTCGATGCCAAGGCCGATCGAAAGGCCGCGAACTTGATCGTCAAGAAGCTGTGGTTCGAGTCAGAGTTCACAGCATTCGCTGATGCACTCCCTGCGCTCGCCGATGCGCTTGCACAGTTCGCTCTCTTCAACAGCTGCAGGACGGTGGAGCTCGATGCCATCGTTCCAACGGGCCACAAGCGCCGGCTCAAGTCCCTGTTGAAACACGCGATGAAGAAACGCTAGGGAGACGGCGTTGGCCATGATGGTTGCCAAGGTGATGATGAGAATGAAGACAAACCGGCGGATACTGGGGATTGCACTCATAGTTGTGTTTCTCTTAACACTCAGCCTCGGCGGCTACACACAAGACACTTGGTTGACCTATTTCGAGGGCGACGAATACGGAGCACTGCTTGACGTTGCCTTGGTCGGCGAGAGCGATTTCATCGCCGTAGGCGCGACCAACCATCGCCATTTCCCGCCGCTCATCAGTGATGCGCTAGCGATGCGCGTCGGACTAGATGGTACGGTGGTGTGGGAGAGAACGTGGGGTGGAACGGGTTTCGAGCAAGCCCATGCCATTGCCCCAACCACAGACGGGAATCTCATCATCTTCGGGGAGACAACATCGATCGGTGCCGGAGATCGCGATTTCACTCTTCAGAAGATCACGCCGGACGGAGAAGAACTCTGGACTCACACCTATGGCACGGCCTTCATGGAGAAGCCGTTCGGGATGACCGGACTGGGAAACGGAGATGTCCTCATCTATGGGCTAACGACGTCACCCGCAGGCAGACGAGAGGCTCAATATGCTGTCCGCGTCGATGGTGACGGCAGCGTACTGTGGGAACACACAGCCGAGACAGCTGAAGAAGAACTGATCATCGACGCCATTGAAACCCAGGATGGGGCCATCGTGCTCAGCGTCGTGATCAACGGCATGGATGACGGCATGCTCGTAAAGCTTGATGCTGCAGGAGACGAGATATGGTCCGTGCGCTACGAGCTTGAGAACCATCAGTATGCTGCCTCCATCGCCCAGACCGACGATGGCTTCCTTCTTGCTGGATTTGAGCTACCCGCCTCAGGCATCCGCCAAGCCGACGTCTGGCTGGCAAGAACGACGTCAGAAGGCGACTTGCTGTGGGAGAAGACGTTCGGAGATCCCCATTCCGACGATTACGCCGTACGGCTACTTCGCCTAGCCGATGGCGATTATCTCATCGGTGGATTGGGAGAGCGCATTGCGCTGTTTAAGATCACCGAGTCTGGCGATGTCGTCTGGGAACAGCGACTGGGAACGGCCGGTGGACATATTGCCTATTCGCTGACCGAGCTCCCCGATGGCGGATTCCTCGTCTCAGGGATGAAGACGCTGATCAACGGGCGATCCTACGATATCGTCCTTATGCGAACCGATGCTCTCGGCCAAACCAGCTCGCAGGATCCCTAGATCGTCTCTTTAGACCACAGATGCAAGAGTTCAAGGCATACGTGGAGTGATTTCTCCATCTCGTGAATACTCGTCCATTCCAACGGGCCGTGAGCGTTGTGGATCCCGCAGAATAGATTCGGCGTCGGCAACCCTCGCTCCGTGAGCTGCGATCCGTCGGTACCGCCGCGAATCGGCGACACATGCGCTTCGAGTCCCGCGCGCCGGACAGCTTCCAATGCCAGATTCGCTGGCCGCATGTCGTCTTCGAGCCAGTAGCGCATATTGCGATACTGCTTGGTGATGTCGCACGAGAAACTCGCTCGTGGCTCGAGTTTTGCCAAGGCTCCAACAGCAGCCTGCAATGCCTCGCCGTGGGCCTTGAGCCCCTCGCGCTCAAAGTCGCGCAGGATAAACTGCATCTCGACGTGCGACGACGTTCCATTCATCCGTGTCAGGTGAATGAAGCCTTCGCGATCCTCCGCCGTCTCCGGCGTTCGCGTGTGCTGAGGCAAGAGATTCAATAGCTTGGCTGCCAGTGTGAGCGCATTGACCAATCGCCCCTTGGCCTTGCCTGGATGAATCGATATCCCCGTGATCTGCACTCGTGCCTTGTCTGCGGAGAAGCTTTCGTAGGTGACGTCGCCCAGTTTGTCGCCGTCCAGGGTGTAGGCGACATCGGCATCCAGATCGTCAAGGGACACCTTGGCGATGCCGGTTCCGATTTCTTCGTCAGGCGTGAAACAGATCCGGACCGGGCCATGAGGGATCGACGGATCAGCAATCAGCTGCTCGGCCATGGTCATGATGACGGCCACGCCAGACTTGTCGTCTGCGCCCAATAGCGTTGTGCCATCTGCTGTGATGATTGTGTCTCCGATCAGGCCCTGTAATTCAGGCGCCGTGATCTCGTCCAACACCTGATCGGGATTGCGGGGAAGCACAATAGGCGAACCGTCGTAGTTGCGATGAATGATCGGGTTGACGTTCGCGGCTGCGTAATCAAGCGCCGTGTCAACGTGAGCCAGGAACGCTACTTTGGGGGCTCCTCTAACTGTCGCAGGGATGGTCGCGATGACGATTCCGTATTCGGTTAGCCGCACATCGGCAGCGCCAATGTCTTTCAATTCTTTGGCGAGGACCTTCTGTAATTCAAGCTGTGTCTGGGTCGACGGCGTTTCGTTCATTCCATCGGCACTCTGGCTATCCATGGCCGCGTATCGCACAAACCGCTGTTCTAGCTGTTCCTTGGTCGTCACGTCACTCACCTGCTCGTCAATCGAAGTTCCCCATTGTGCCATTCCTTGGCAAATTCATCCAGAATCCTCCATGCGGTGTCCGTCCCCTTTCCCTGAATCTTCAGCAAGCCCTCATCAGAACGACACACCACCGCCCGCATGATAAGCAGACTCATCGAAAGGAGTTGTCATGAAGAGGATCAAGACGTCCATCGAAATTCACGGACGCCCGAGGGACGTATGGAGGGTTCTATCAGATACCGATTCCTACGGTGATTGGAATCCGTTCATTCGCTCTCTCCAGGGGAAGCTTCAAGAAGGAGGACGCGTGAGAGTCTCTCTCAAGCCTCCAGAAGGGAAGGCGATGACGTTTCGTCCCAAGATGCTGATGGCAGACGAAGAACGAGAGCTTCGATGGAAAGGCCATCTTCTTATTCCTGGCCTCCTGGACGGAGAACATCGATTTGCCATCGAGCCGATGGAGAAGGGGCATGTCCGATTCGTTCAAGAAGAGCGATTCACGGGCATGCTTGTGCCCCTCTTAATGAACGCGGCCATGCGCCGACGCACTGAGAGGGGTTTCTCGGAAATGAACGAAGCTCTGAAACAACAGGTCGAATCCTGAGTTTTGGAGCCTACCCATACGGCGACCTACTCAGCCCCTTAAGTCAGAGAGCCATCGATATGGCTCCGCAACGTTTACGTGTCGGCGACAGATGGATGGATCTCCCGTCGAAAGACGCCGGCGCCCGCTGTGCCAAAGTAGAGGTATCGATGATCGCCAGACAGTGCCAGAACGCGCGTGACGTTGTTTCCGTTGGTTGCCGGAATCCTGCCCTCCAACCCTTGATTCCATGGATGCCAAGAAGATCCACTATCGATGCTGATGAACATGCCGTCTTGCTGGGCTGCGAGGTAGAGGACATCTGGATTGATGGGATCGACAACGATGTCGTAGAACTCCTGATCGAGCGATAACCCTTCGGTAATCGGGAACCAGTTCGCGCCGCCATTCGTCGACTTCATCACGGTTCCGCGGAATTCGGGCCGTCCCGTGCCTTCGTTCTCGCCGTTCTTCGAACAGGCAAACATCACGTCTGGATTGCGTGGATCGAACGCAATGCGAAACACCCATTGTTCACCCGGCCATCCATCGCTCCACGTCTCCCAATGCTCGCCGAAGTCGAGCGATCGGTTGACGCCGTTGTAGGTGCCCGCATAGACAATGTCCGGGTTCAACGGGTGATCGACAAGCGAGAATACGCCATCCAACGTCCAGCCGACGTTGCGCTCAAGCCACGAGTATCCTCCATCGCTAGATGTGTAGATTCCGGAGGGGAAGCAACCAAACATCATCCGCGCACCATTCTCGCCGTGAATCAGCAGATCGCTGTACTGATAGCGCGGCCGGTCGTTCCACATCGGCCAGATGACGCCCCATTGTCCCACTGGGTTCTGTGCCATCCATTGACCAAAACCTGTCGCCTGCCAGCGATACAGCCCGTAGCCACGCGTGCCCGCGTACACCTCCCCTGCTTGCGTAAATCCAATCGCTCGCACGTCGCTGGTAGGTATGCCGTGATTGGCTTCGATCCATGTGATGCCTCCATCTGTCGTACGAAAGATGCCACTCTCTGTGCTGACGAATACGTGATCAGCGTCCTCGGGATCAATCGTCAGCCCTGTCACGTACTGCCCCAGCATCGTTCCATCCACACCGTTGTTCGGCATCCACGTGCCGGCGGCATCCACGCTCTTGTACACGCCCTTTCCATACAGGCCCAGATAGAGAATGCGAGAATCTGACGGTGCCAGCGCGAGCGCGTAATAGCCTTGTCGCAGGGGATCATCGACTGAGAAGCTGGTCATCCCGAAGTTGGCTTCGTGCCAGGTCTGTCCATCATCGAGCGATTTGAACACACCACCTGGATAGCCGCTCGCGTAGAGAGTCCCAGCGTTTTGCGAGTCGGCAAGCACTTGGGCGAAGTACACGTGCGCCGTGACCACAGCGTCTGACTCCCAGCGGATCGTCCCATCACCGCTCAATGTTCCCCTCAAAACGCCTGCGCCATTGGTCATGGCAAGAACGTTACTGTCTAGAATGGCCACGCCGCCCAATGTGCTATATGCCAGGCTTGTATCTGCGCGCCACGTGGCTCCGCGATCCAGAGAGACGTACAAGCCATTCTCGGCGGCTGCGAGCATGAGATCCGGCGATTGAGAGGAGAACGCCAGCGACTTGACTGCGCCACTTCCTGCTCCCAGCACACCCGCATTGAGGCACACCCAGGTTGCTCCGCCATCGACGCTTCGATAGATCCCATTCACGGTGTTCGGATCGAGGCCTGCAGAGACAAACGACCCGAAGCGTACGTCACAGCCGCCGACCAGATACAAGACACCGTGATCGTGAGGATCGACGATGAGGTTGAAGAAGCCCGAATTGGGCAGGCCGCTTCCTTCGCCACTGAGTTCGCGCCACGACTCGCCACGATTCTCTGAGACATAGACGCCGAATCCGTGGGTCACCGCATAGAGAATGTCTGAATCGTCTGGATGAACGGTGATCGAGAGGGGTAGGCGCGGCAGGTCGCCGGTCACGTCAACGGCGACCCGGTCTTCAATCCGAAACACGGCGCCGTCAGCGCCGGGTGCTCGATCCATCGCCGTCGGAACGGCCATGGCAATCGTGTAAAGGCAATCCGGTGCCGACGGATCGACGGTCACGCTCATCAGCCGGGCATAGGCAGCCCCTGCAACGAAGAGCGTTTCGAACACCCGCCCCCCATCAACGCTTCGATGTAGACTCGGCGAGGTTCGGTCCGCAATGTAGACGACATTCGGATCCTGCGGATCGACGGCGATGCCTGCGGCGGAGAACGTCTCGTCAGCATCCAGCAGATGCCAAGATGCTCCGCCATCCCGCGTGACGAACGTTCCCCCTCCCCATACGCCCACGTACGCCGTTTGCGGGGTACTGGGCGCCGTAGCGAAGCTATGGATGGTCGTGAAGTTGAACCGATCATTCGGCTGGCTCCAGGTCTGACCGCGGTCTTCGCTATGCCATACCCCTCCATAATCTCCCGTAGCTGCAGCAAGAACATGCTGCGGATTGGCGTCATCGATATCAATCGAAGTCACGGCTTCAGCGCCATCGATGTGAAGCGAGGTCGTCCACGTGTCTCCTCCATCCAGGGATTGACGGATTATGGCAAAGCTCTGGAACGGCTTGGCTGAGGTGCCCGAGTAGATGATGGCGTTGTCACTCGGGTCAATGACTAACGCATAGGTATAGTCAACTTCGCTCGTTCGAAGAAACTGCCAGTCCCACTGCCCACTCCGATGGCCACCTTCGCCGCGGAACAGGCCAAACCCATTGTCGAGCACGAGAATCGTGTCTTGCGATGCTCCTTGAGCAAACGCGTAGATCGAGCTGAAATTGAATTCCCCTGTGTCGTACGGATTGATTCTCACATCCCAGGTGTCTCCAAAATCGCGACTCACATGAACGAGCGGCACATCAGCAATGAACCAAACGACACCTTCGTTGTGGGGGTCGGCGATGATTTCGTCTCCCCACGGATGCCCAATGCCGTCAAGCGATCCCGTCCACGTTTCGCCGTAGTCGTCGGATCGATAGATTCCTTGGCCCTGTTGGGATGAGACGTACACCGTCGCGGGCCGGAATGGATCGGCTTCGATGAGGTTGGCGCTGATTGTCGCAATCCCATTGTCGCGGCGAACCCACGTTAGTCCCGCATCCTCGCTGTAGGCAATGCCGCCTGATCGTAGGGGAAGGTAGAGAACGTCGGCGTTGGCTGCATCCACCTCGATATCGAAGAAGTCGACGCCGTTCATCTGATCGCGCGGCGGCGTGATGTTGCGGAACGTCCGGCCTGCATCGTCCGTCACGAGCAGATTGCTTCCTGCAGCAACATAGACTGCACCTCTAGATGATGCCCCGATCACCCTCACCTGCGTGCTGTCCCACCCCTGTGCATTGATTTGAACGGCGCTCCACGTGTGTCCATTATCAGCTGATCGGAACAGCATCGGCTGGGCGATGCCTTCATTGTAGAGCGGCCCTTCAGAGAGCCACACCTCGGATGGCTCCCAAGGATTCACATACACGCTCCAGATGAATCGCGGCTCGATTGTTCCGTAGTCGACGGGATTCCAAGTCAAGCCATCGTCGGTGCTTTTGAACAACCGACTCGTCCAGCCTTCCTGGATTTCAGACGAGATCGGCAGAATCCGTCCTCTGCCTGACGTGGCGAACTCGCGATCGTTGATTCCGAGAAACAAGACACCGTCCCGCTGCACTGCTAGGCCCGCGACGGTCGAGCGATGAGGAAGGTCGCTGGGGCTAATGTCTGTCCACTGCACACCTCCGTCAATAGTGCGGAACACACTACAGCCGTGGTTGTCATGCCGTGGCCCGGCAACGTAAAGAGATCCAGCTGTTGCTGGATTCGTGGCCAATCGTTGAACCCACATGGTGCCCTCGAACGCGCGCGCGATCGACGTCCACGTCAACCCTCCGTCATTGCTCTTGGCCAGTCCGTCATTCCAGCCATAGACCGAATCAGGATTCTGAGGATCGACAAACAAGAGTGCGTTGCCTCCTCGATCGCCTCCAGGCAGGAGAAGCCAAGACGCTCCCCGATCAACCGACTTGTACAGTCCTTCACCGCCGCCGACTGCATAAAGGATGTTGGGCGCGCCCGCACACTGGGCGATCAACTCGACATACCCGCCCGGAGGGCCGAACAACCTCTCCCAATCTGGAAATCCGTCGGCAAGAGGATCGAGAGAGGGCGCGCCTGCGCAAACAGATGCCCACGTAAACAGACAGACCAGCAGCGACAGCATGAGAGGGTACGAGGCGATTCGATTCAGATGATGCATGTCTCTCTCCTTTAGTCAGTCTCAGCGATTCATAGGTACAGCATTCTGAGTGATCCGCGCAAATGCGCACTCGTTGCTGGGACATGAGATCGAGGATCTGCCTTCTCTCGTTGAGGGGACTCGATTCATCATTAGGGGACGATGCTGGATTGCCGCACTTGACGTTGAACGCGTGGTGCATCAGGATGCAGGACTACGTTCCTACGAGGGGGGGAGCTGATGTCGACACCCTATCTGAAGTACCTAGACGAGACATTAACGTTGACGCAAGCACTAATTCGCATTCCCAGTCACAATCCGCCAGGCAATGAAGATGCCATCGCCGCCTTCGCACAACAGTGGCTTGTAGACCATGGTGTCTCGTCCATGCTGGTCAAGCTTGAGCAGGGACGAAGCTCCGTGGTCGCAAGAATCCCGGGTAGCGCGGCTGGAAGCATCGTACTGTGTGGACATCTTGACACAGTCACGGCCAACGAGGCCGCGTGGCAACATAGGCCAGCAGAGCCTGTCATAGAGGAAGATCGTCTGTGGGGGCTGGGCGCAGCGGATATGAAGTCGGCTGTGGCCGTCCTCATGCAAACTGTCGCCCGGCTGGCCCAGACAGGGCGCCCTCCAGAGAAGGACATCGTCCTTGTTCTCACAGCTGATGAGGAATGGGGCTATCGCGGCGCGAAGTCCGTTGCAGAATCCGATCTGATCGACGATGCCGAATTGTTGGTCATCGCCGAGCCAACGTCCAACAACGTCTACGTAGGGCAGAAGGGTGAGCTGTGGATCGAGGCTGCATTCACAGGCAAGGAAGCCCATGGATCCATGCCTGAGACGGGTGCCAATACCATCCTTCCCGCCGCCCATTTCTGCACTCGCCTGCACGACGAGGTCGCTCGATGGCCTGAGACACCGGGCAAAGGGCGAACCACGCTTAACATCGGGCGCTTCGACGGCGGCAGACAGGTCAACATCGTTCCCTCTCTGGCGACGGTTCAACTCGATGTCCGCGTCATCTCCCACGAACATCACAACCTCGCCGTCCGCGCCGTCTCAGACATCGGGACCCAAACGGCTTCCGCCGCAGGATGTGAGTTCTCGGCTCGAGAGATGGCCTATCACCCACCCATTCTCACCGTAACAAACCAGCCATGGGCACTCAAGTTGCTTGAGGCCGCGCGCACAGCCACGGGCCATCCTCAGCCACAAGGGCTGTCACCCTATTCGACGGATGCCGTGTCCATCACGCCGATTCTAGATATCCCGGTGCTCATCTGTGGGCCTGGCAGCATCGAGCAGGCGCATCAACCCAATGAATTCATCGAGCTAAGCCAGATCGCTCAGTCTCTTGAGCTATTCACGGCCTTTGTTGCATGATTCCTCGAACGATATGAAGGAGGGCGAATCGTGAAGGTCTTGGGAATCGTCGGGTCGATGCGAAAGGGGCGGAATACGGAAATACTTGTTCGGCGAGTCATCTCAGAGATGACATCTATCGATCCGTTGGTGACGTCAGACCTCATTCATGTTTCGGATCTAGACATCCATCCTGCCGGGTCGTGTGTCCTGATGCCAACTGCTCCACGCATCTGTTCCAGTGCTCCATCACAGATGACGTACAGATGGTACTAGGCAAGATGAAGGACTCTGACGCCATCGTTGTCGGTGCTCCACA
>SPBW01000101.1 GCA_004525685.1 Candidatus Atribacteria bacterium | reverse complement strand
CTCCGCGCGGGCCGTTATGCCACGCCTGCGAAGACCTGGTCCTCCGTAAGGAAGCTATTCAGATGACGTTGAGGAATCGACGATCCTTGACAGGATGTCGAGCAACTCAGCAAGCAGATCCTCAGGCCAGCCCTCGGGTGCCCAAGGCAGGGCTTCGACAGCCGATGCCGCGATGGTTGGATCAACGGGAAGCTCGCCCTCTAGTGGATCGAGTGCAAGTTCTCCAGACAGTTCAAAGACGCCCTCGCCAGCCAGCTCCATAGACAGCGGATCTGCGGGGATGACGAAGCTGCCACTAGCAAATCCAGCAGCACTGCCTTGAGCCGTGTAGATCTGTCCGCCGTAGAAGATGGTGGCAACGAAGTCGCCTGTTCCCGAGCTCGATGAATCGGATGCCCCGGCCGATAGTCCTGACAGCGTCAACCCGCCCTGGACGACAATCTCCTCGCCATTCACTGTAAGTCCGCTGGCCGCAAAGGTCGCCCATGCGTCAATATCCATGGTGGATGTGTTCCCAGATCCTGAGCCGCGCGCCCATCCTGATGCTGTGAACGCAATGACCTCGTCTGCAATCACAAGATGTCCGGTTAGTGCGAACGTTCCGTCAAACGTACCCGTCGCGTTTGTGCCTGAGAACCAAAGAACAGCATTCCCAGTGGCTATTCCTTGTCCAGTTAGGGAGTCGGCCAAGGCCGTGCTGCATCCTGCCATGACAATCGCAAGCATGATCCAAATGGCTCTCATTCTTGAAGACCTCCTGAACGCGCCGAATGGTCGGTTCACTTGCGATCATACCTGATTTGACAGATACCCAGCGGCGAGGGCGGATGCGCAAACGGACGCGCGTCCGGCACGAACGTGTGCAATGACCCGCCCTCATGGGTCACAGGCGATGGACCTGCACGTCAGAAAAGACGTCGATAATGAGACCGTAATCTCTATCACATTCGCTGGCAGAGCTCCGGGTGGTGCGCAGCGAGCAGGATTTAGATCGTGTCACCTCCTTGTGGAAGGCGGCGGGAGTCACGGTGTCCGCTAGCACGGTGCGCTTGGGGTCTTGAGATATGACTCTTTAGGATTGCGCTGCTTCCGCCGCGCTCCTTCTCAGGCATTCTTGTTCGGTGAGCATTCTTACTCCTTGAAAGGGACAGATGCTTCAGCGAGAATAGGGCGCTTCCGGGCCTTGTCCGAGAGCATTGAGTCAACAAAGCGCGATCATATGCAGCTTTGAGCTCGGGGAGCATGATGTCCGGGGGGGATTCGGCGAGCCAGCCGACGAACAATCTGAGCCAACCTCAAGCGATCTACCCCGGGAAATTCGTAGCTCCAGATCAAGCATTTTCGGCGATTCATCGCGGCGATCGGATCTTCATTGGTACAGGATGTGGATACCCGCAGTACTTGATCGATCAGCTCGTCGCCTACACCCAAGCACATCCCAAGGCATTCTTTGATGCAGAAGTGCTGCATGTCTGGACGCTGGGAGTCAATCCTTACCTTCAGGATGATGTCCGACGGAATTTCAGGCTGAACTCATTCTTCGTCAGCGGGCCTACGCGCGACTCGGTTAATCAAGGCGTGGCTGACTACACGCCGATCTTCTTATCGCAAGTTCCCAGCCTTCTGACGCGCGGCGTCATCCCCATCGACATTGCTCTTGTCCAAACCTCCCTACCAGACGAGCATGGATACGTGAGTCTGGGAATCAGCGTGGATATCGTTCGCACGGCAGTCGATTGCGCGCGAACCGTCATCTGTCAAATGAATCCCCAGATGCCAAGGACACACGGCGATAGCTTCCTGCATTTGACGGACATCGATTACGCGATTGTCCATCAAGAGCCGCTGCTTGAGCTGGCGTCGAATCCTGCAGACGAAGTCGCCGATCGCATTGGCGAGTATGTCTCTCGTCTGGTCGAGGACGGTGCCACAATCCAGGTAGGATATGGCCGCATCCCTGATGCGATTGTGGCTCGATTGGCTGGCAAGAAGCATCTGGGCGTCCACACGGAACTCCTAAGCGATGGGATCGTCGCACTGATGAAGGCAGGCGTGGTCGACAACACGCGGAAGAATATCGATCGCAACAAGACTGTGGCCTCCTTCTGCATGGGCTCGCGAGCAACCTATGAATACCTCAACGACAACCCGTCTGTCTCGTTCCGCGCTGTCGATTACACGAATAGCCCCGCTGTAATCAGCCAAATTGAGAAGATGACGGCCATCAATTCCGCGCTTGAGATCGACCTGACGGGACAAGCGACGGCAGAGTCGCTGAACGGTGCCATCTATAGCGGCGTGGGAGGACAGCCTGACTTCATGCGTGGAGCGGTTCTTGCTCCTGCCGGCAAGTCAGTGCTCGTCATCCCCTCAACGGCCCGAGATGGAACCGTGTCGCGCATTGTGCCGGTTCTTTCGGAAGGGGCGGGCATCACGCTGACACGAAGCGACGTTCACTACGTGGTTACGGAGTATGGCATTGCCTACCTGCATGGCAAGAATCTGCGAGAACGCGCGATGGAGCTCATACGCATTGCACATCCGAACTTCCGACTGGAGCTGTTGCGCGCTGCCAAAGCTCGGCACTTGATCTATGCGGATCAGGCATTCGTTCCAGGCAGCCGAGGGGAGTACCCCGAGCACCTGGAAACCTATCGCACGGCGAAATCTGGGATTGAGCTTCTGCTGCGACCTGTTCGGATCTCGGATGAGCCGTTGCTCAAGGACTTCTTCTACGCGCTTTCGGATCGCTCTGTGTATCAGCGCTTCATCTCTGCTAGGAAGGACATGCCGCATGAGCGGCTGCAGGAGTTCGTCATTATTGACTACTCCTCAGAGATCGTGATCCTGGCCCTCGAAGAGATCGAAGGCATTCAAACGGTCGTTGGTGTCGCACAATATGGCGTTGAGCCGGATTCGCACACAGCGGAGGTCGCCCTGGTTGTACGCGACGACTTCCAGAAACAGGGAATTGGTACAGAGCTTCTAGCCTACGTTACCTTGCTGGCAAAGCGTGAGGGTCTGCTCGGATTCCGCGCCGAGGTGCTTGTGGAGAATCAAGCCATGATGCATCTGTTCGAGACAGCGGGGTTCTCGATTGATAAGAAACGAGGTGCAGGCGTCTATGAACTGCGAATGCTGTTCTGAAGGCCGCAAGGACGTGGCGGATGAAATGAGAACACTCTTTCAACCTCGCACCATTGCCGTCTTTGGGGCCTCAACAAATCAAGCCAAGATTGGATATCGCGTTGTCGAGAATCTGCTGCAAGGCGGATACCAAGGAACGGTCTATCCGATTAATCCTCATGGAGGGGAGATCCTCGGTTGCCCGGTGTTTCAAACCCTGACCGAAATCGGCGATGAGATTGATGTCGCCGTGATGGCCATACCGGCACGATTTGTGTTTGATGCCGTTGTCGAATGTGGGAAGAAAGGTGTCAAGCACCTGGTCTTGATCTCATCAGGATTCTCTGAAGTGGGCAATATCGATGAAGAGGAGCGCATCGTTCACTACGCGAGAGAGCACGGCATGCGCGTGCTGGGGCCAAATGTGTTTGGGGTCTTCTCAGACGCGAGTTCCATGAATGCGACGTTTGGTCCGAGCGGCATCCTGCCTGGACACGTGGCTATCATCACCCAAAGCGGCGCATTGGGCATTGCGATGATCGGCAAGACGGCTGCGGAGTCATTGGGCCTGTCAGCTGTTGTGTCCGTCGGGAACAAGGCCGATATCGACGAGTCCGATCTATTGGAGTACTTGGGACGAGACGAGCGCACGCGCGTCATTCTCCTCTATATCGAAGGCGTGAAGAATGGAGATCGACTCGAGCAAACCCTGCGCTGGGTGACGCGTAGAAAACATGTGGTTGTCATCAAGTCGGGGCGGTCGAAGCGTGGAGCCATGGCTGCCGCTTCGCACACTGGATCGTTGGCTGGCGCCGATGACGTCTTCGATGCTGTCATGAAGCAATGTGGGGCGTTGCGAGCCGAGAGTGTGCAAGATGCCTTCAATTGGGTGCAGTACTTGGCAACAGCCCCAGCTCCCGTTGGTGAGGATGCGGTCATTGTCACCAATGGCGGAGGCATCGGCGTAATGGCGACAGACGCATGCGAGAAGTACGACATTGCGCTGTTCGACGACCAGAAGCGCCTGCATGAAGCCTTCTCCGAGGTGATGCCTGATTTTGGTTCGTCGAAGAATCCCGTCGATCTGACAGGACAGGCTACGGCGCAAGACTATGAGCAGGCGCTTGAAGCCTCATTAGCAGAGGACGGCATCCACGCGGTCATGGCGCTGTATTGCGAGACGGCACTGTTTGACACGGACCAATTTGGAGGCCTTCTTCGAAAGACCTTCGAGCGCTTCCGCGAGCTAAAGCCCATCGTGTTCACGTTGTTCGGCGGAGCCAAGATCGAAGCGTTGGTGCGCGAATTGCGCAGAGAAGGCATTCCCGTGTTCGCCAATGTGTATGAAGCCGTGTCATGCCTGGGTGTGCTCTACCGCGCGTGGCGCAATCACAACAAAGAGATCAAGGAGATCGGTCGGCTGTTGTTACCGCTTGATCGGATTGATTCAATCCTGCGAACGGCGGGCAACGATCAACGCGGCTTCTTGCTGGCACACGAGTCATCGGCTGTGGCTGAAGCGCTGGGATTGCAGATGCCGCAATCAAGGGTCGCTGGCAACCTCGATGAAGCCGTGCAAGCCGCAGAGAGCATTGGCTATCCTGTCGTCATGAAGATCGTGTCCAGAGACATCATTCACAAGAGCGACGCGGGCGGTGTTGCGCTCGATCTGCAGACCAAAGATGAAGTGATCGATGCCTATCAGGCTATCCGTAGGGCTTGCCGTGCCTACAAACGAGATGCCAAGATTGAGGGCGTGGAAGTGGCGGAGATGGTCCACCCTGGCGTGGAGACCATCATCGGGGCGAGACAAGATCGATCCTTCGGCCCCACTGTCATGGTCGGCCTTGGCGGCATCTATGTCGAAGTCATGAAAGACGTTGCTTTCCGAGCTGCGCCCGTCGATCGGGCGACGGCCTTGGAGATGATTGCCGATCTTCGATCGTTCCCACTTCTGATGGGGGTTCGTGGAGAGAAACGAAAAGACATTGAAGCCGTCGCGGACGTGATTATCAAACTCAGTCATCTGATTGATCAGTGCCGCGACATCACCGATATCGAGATTAATCCACTCGTCGCCTATGACGTTGGAGAAGGGGCGAAAGCTGTGGACGTGAGAATCCTGTTCCAAAATCCTGGGGAGGTGAGGTAGGGTGAAATCGATCATCGTGGCCTCGACGCGTGAAGACGCGGGAAAGACGAGCATCATCATTGCACTGGCACGCATCTTGAATATGCGATTCGGATATCTCAAGCCGCTTGGAGATCGATTCCTCTATCGAAAGAAGCGCCTTTGGGATTACGATGCCTCACTACTTACACAACTGTTTGCTTTGGGAGAGGAGCCCGAGACGATCAGCATTGGATTCGATCACTCAAAGCTGCGCTATATGTATGACCGCAAGGCCATCTTCCAAGAGTACGATCGCATTGTGAATCAGGTAGGGGCTGGGCGTGAGGCCGTATTTGTTGAATGTGGCAAGGATCTAGCCTATGGCGCGTCTGTGTATCTGGATCCCCTGACGATTTCTCAGGAAACGGGAGCGCCGGTTCTCATCGTTGCCAGCGGTGGAGAGAACGAGATTGCTGATGATCTGGCATTCATCCATCGCTTCGTCGGCAGTGATGAAGCCAATGTGGCCGGAGTCATCATCAACAAGGTCGTTCAGATGGAAGACTTCTGCCAGGTCCATCTTCCAGAGATCGAGAAGCTGGGTGTGAATGTGCTCGGAGTGCTGCCCCATCAAGCGGAGTTCGAGACGATCTCGCTGGCTACTGTTGCGGACAAACTGTTCGCCAAGGTGCTTGGTGGAGAGAGCGGACTTACAAATCGCGTGCGTTCTGTCGTTGTCGGGGCGATGTCTGTCAACGCAGCCTTGGTCGATCCCCACATCAACGATCCAGGCAAGCTCGTGATTACCAGTGGCGATCGAAGCGACATGATTCTGGCCATGATGGAGACAGAAGGAACGGCGGGGATTGTCCTGACCAACGACATCATTCCACCGGCGAACATCGTGGCCAAAGCAAGCATGCAGAATGTGCCGCTGTTGGTCGTATCTGGGGACACCTACTCGACGGCATTACAGATTGAGAAGATCCGCCCTCTTCTCAGAGCAGAGGACACCGAGCAGATGGCCAAAATGACGGCGCTTGTGTCCGATCATGTGGATGTGGGACGACTTCGCGAGTTGCTCTAGGTGACAAAGAAAGAACACGGGTGTCTCAAACTCATATGAGACACTCGTGTTCAAGGTATTCGTTACAGTAGCTTGTGCTACTTCTTTTCCTCGCGATCGAGGTACTGGAGAATGGCATCGACGACCATGTAGTTGATCGAGCGATCTCTTTTCTCACCGAGCTTGATTAGTCGTTCGACAGGCTTTTCTTCCATCTTCCGCTGCGGAATATAGATCGATAGCTTATCGAGGATCTCTTTGCTGGCCATGGAGTTCACCCCCTCCCGTCATCTGTGGAATCAATCTGGGACGCTTGCATCGCATCTCCCAAAGTCAAAGAACAACTAGAGAATACCTGGGAAGCGCGTGTATTCTATGGATCACTCTGGAAAGTGGGATTCAAGAAACATGGAAGAATAGGATCCGGAGATCCGGATAAGGGGCTCTTGTAGGGCGCTTGAAGTACAATGGGTCACCAGAACGCAGGAGGAATGGATGATGAGCAAGCGGCATGGGTGTAGGGTGAATTGCCTATTAGTTCTCGCAATCCTGATGATCACGATCTGTGGTTGCACGCTTTTCGATCCGACAGAGGCTGTTCCGAGCCTTTCGCAGACGAGAGGAACCGTCCCACTGACAGTGACCTACGATGCAAGCCTATCGATGGGGCAGGATGGAATCAGCACAACTCGCTGGAATTTCGGCGATGGAACCGAGATCTATGGCGTTTCGGGATCTCATACGTTCAATCGCGCTGGCCAATACGAGGTTGTGCTGACCATCCGCGCTACTGACGGGACGACTGATGCTGAGACAGTGGTCATTGATGTTGAGCCCGCGTTCTGGGTATGCGACGAGAATCTGAACACAATCTACAAATTGGACGCGTCTGGCAACGTGCTGCAGACGCTTGACTCACCAAGTTCTCAACCGAGAGGGATTGCGCTTGCGCAACGGGGCTACGGCTGGTCCCTGTTTGTATCCTGCATGGGGAATGGGTTCCAGCGCTTGTTCGAGATGGATCCTGAATCTGGCGATGTCCGTGCAGAGTTTAGCGCGCCGGGGCAGAGTCCCGGTGGTCTGGCCTACTCTCCGATTGGCGCGGGAACGCTGTGGCATATCGATCGGCTCAGCCGCATGATTTATGAGATCAATCCCCATGATGGGCGCATCCTCAACGTGTTTGGTGCGACCTATTTCCAGGCTTCGCCGCTTCTGATCGATTCCGTGTTTCTGCAGACACCGGGTGGGATTGCCTGGGTGGGAGCAGCCGATCTGGCAGGACTGCTCTGGGTATTGGAGTCGGAAACGCAAGAGCTCTACGAGTTGGAGATTGTCGCGGCCATTGACATCTTCTCGGGCACGCAACTAGAGATTCAAGCCGATTCCATCCCATTGTCGCAAAGTCTCTTCCCAGTTTCTGGCTACGATTGGTATGACGGATTCTGGTGGGTGGTCGCTCGTGATCGACACCAGATTGTGCAAGTCGATCCATCGACAGGATTGGAGAGCGGCGTCGTTCTTCAAGGGTTCCCTGGCGCTGCAGCAAGCGGGCTCTCCATCCAGAAGTAGAAGGCGCCCACTCGATGACCTTAAGGAGTGTTCATGTCACCTGCACAGGCCGCGGGAATCAGGGTTCTTGTCAATGCATCTTTCTATGGCAACGATGACGCTGATACGATTGTTTGGGACCGAGATCGCATCACGGCTATCGGAAGAGCGGATGATCTGGTCCCTCAGCTTGAGCCATCACACGATGTTCCTGTAATCGATCTTGAAGGACGGTTCGTGCTGCCGGGGTTCATTGATGCGCACATTCACTTGCTGCATACCGGACTTGTCGAGAGCGGCTGGCGCGTCGACTTGATGGGACAATCTCGATCTCAGGCGCTTGAAACCCT
>SPBW01000207.1 GCA_004525685.1 Candidatus Atribacteria bacterium | reverse complement strand
CAGACATAGCTCCAGGCTACTACGACGTGTACCTGAGCTTTGCGGACGGCTCGGGGCACACCTGCCGCATTCAGATCACGGGGCCTGACGAGTAGCCGGATTCATCTTCTGCTTGTCCAAGGGGTCGGCGTGCTTGGCCGAGCCCGTTTGAATATCGTGTGGCTGTGGTACGGAGGGTGATGTGGCAAGGAAGCGCTGGACTGGTCAAAGGGCATCTTTGTCTGCAGCGATTGCTGTTCTTGTTGCGTTGTGTGTGACAGCGATTGCTGCCCACGGTGCGCCAACGATCACAAGCAGTCAGGCGGGGATAACGGTCGATTTGGGCTCGACGCCCGTATCGAGCGCTGGATTAGGGACGACTTTCTCCATCACCGGAACCGATCTCACGCCGGCGAGCGGCGAGCTGACCGTGACTGGGGCCCCCATGCCATCAAATATCGAAGTGTCGTCGGACGGCACGACTTGGGGATCAAGCTACACCATTGCTTACACAGGCGGTGCGCTAGTTGCGACCGATGTTCATGTACGTCTGGGATTAGTGGGGCTCCCGGGGCCCTGCTCCACCGATGTTGTGGTGTCTGGCGGGGGTGCGACGTCGATAGATCAGGCGGTGGAGGGGATCAGGACGTACTTCCCCACATACTCTTCCGGCCAGTACCTGATCACGCCGCAGCCACCCTGCTCGCCGAACACGCTCATCGAGTTCAGCATCGAGGACCTCAAGGATCAGTGGGGTGCCGACTACATCTCCCCATTCTTCATCTGTATTATGATCACCGGAGACAACGACTTCTTACGTGAATCTGGCATGCTCAACTACGGCTCTGATCCTGAATTCCCTTATTTGGCCTTGTATGAGACATCCTTCGCCTCTACGGGGAACTACACAGCCAGGTTCTACGTCGACAGCAGCGAGGCGCGTTCGATACTGGGCTTCTCGATCATGGACGTCGATTCGCCGGGATTGACGTCGTTCACTCGACAGACACCGCCTACCAGCCCGACGAACGCGGACACGTTGATCTTCCGCGTGACGTTTGACGAGGACGTAGAGAACGTTAATGCGGCCGACTTCGACGTAACCGGAACCACGGCGACAATCACGGACGTCAATCCGGTCAGTGCGAGCGTCTACGATGTGACGATTTCGGCCGGGGACCTGGCCAGCCTCAACGGCACGGTCGGGCTCAGTCTCGCCGGAGGGCAGAACATCGCCGACCTGGCGAGCAACCCGCTGCCGGCGGGGGATCCGGGGACGGACGAGACGTACACGGTCGACAACGCATCGCCGAACGTGACGATCAACCAAGCGGGTGGCCAAGCCGACCCGACGAACGCCAGCCCGGTTGTGTTCACTGCCGTGTTCGACGAGCCGATCGACGATGTGACGTTCACGGACGTCGACGTGACGGTAGGCGGAACGGCGATGGCGGGTTTGGGGTTGGGTGGGGTGACGGTGATGGAGATCGCGCCGAACGATGACACGACATTCAGCGTGTCGATCGTGGTCACAGGCGACGGCACGGTCATTCCGGCGATACCGGCCGGCGCTGCGGAGGATCTAGCGGGCAACACCAACACCGCATCGACGAGCACCGACAACGAGGTGACGTACGATGTGACCCCGCCGACGATCTCGATCGGCGCACCATCTGTTTCCGTTGCGAGTATGGGGCCGGTAACCTATATCGTGAGCTACGGAGGCGCTGATGTCGTGACGCTTGCTGCGGGCGACATCATGCTGAACAAGACTGGCACAGCCAACGGAACTGTTGGCGTCAGTGGATCGGGAGCAACCGCGCGAACGGTCACGATCTCCGGGATCGCCGGCGACGGAACCCTCGGTATCTATGTCGCCAATGCCGGTACTGGTATGGATGATGCGGGGAATTCCACACCGGAGGCTGGGCCGAGTGCAACAGTTTTTGTCGACAATACGGCCCCCACAGATCCTACGCTGTCCAGTACGAGTCACACAGTGGATGTTTGGTCCAACAACGCCTCGGTGGTGATCGCTGCCGCCGGTGCGGATGATGGTGCTGGCAGCGGTGTCGATGGATTCGAAATCAAGTGGGATCAATCCGCCAGCTGGACGCCTACGGAAACGAAAGAGCAGGAAGAATCCTGGAGCGGTGCTACTTTTGCTGCAACATCCGACGGAGACTGGTACTTCCACATCGCCACCGTCGACAATGCAGGCAACTGGACAAGCACACAGCATCTTGGCCCGTTCCAAATCGATACGACGCCGCCCTCCATCCCCACCGGGCTGGACCCGGCGAACGGCAGCTACACGACCGATACTTCGCCGATACTCTCCTGGAGCGCCTCGACCGATACCGGTGGAAGCGGGATGCGCACGACGGCTGCCTATCGCGTGGTCGTTGAAGGGCCGGTGGAGCGCGCAACGTACGTCTCGGATACTGACTACAAACCGACGCTCTCCGAAGAAGGGACGTTCACCTGGAAGGTCTGCGCACGCGACAATGCTGGCAATTCGAGCAGCTACTCAGCGAACACCACCCTAATCATCGATGCAACCCAGCCTGGTGTGATGATCAGTCAGCCAGTTGGACAGAGCGACCCGACAAACGTGTCGCCCGTGGTTTTCACAGCGGCCTTCGATGAGGGAATCAACCTGGCAACCCTCGAGGCCAGTGACGTGGTGATCGGAGGTTCGGCGACAACGGGCGCAGTGTCCATTGGTTGGGTTGCTGCGACGACGTACTTCCTTTCGGTCCCCGTCACCAGCGACGGTACGGTGATTGCGACCCTTCCTGCAGACTCCGTTGAGGACAACGCGGGCAACATCAACACCGCCTCGACGAGTACTGACAACACCGTGACCTATGATGGCACCAAGCCGAACGTGACCATTGATCAAGCAGCGGCACAGGTTGATCCGACCAATGCCAACCCGGTCGTATTCACGGTGGAGTTCAATGAGCCCGTCAACGACTCGACATTCACGAATGCCGATGTCAATGTTGGAGGTACTGCGACCACAGTAGCCGTGACTGTGACTGAGGTTTCTCCTAATGACGACACAACTTTCGAAATCACCATTGTTGTCACAGTCGATGGTACCGTTACACCCACTATCCCCGCAGGTGGCGTGGAAGATCTGGCAGGAAACACGAATACCGCATCGACTAGTACCGACAACTCCGTAACGTTGGACAGTACCAAGCCTCATGTGACCATTAGTCAAGGTGGATCACAATCTGATCCGACGAATACATCGCCAGTTATATTTGCAGCGAAATTTGATGAACCTATCAATCCGGCCAGCTTCACCACTGTCGATGTGTCTGTCGGAGGTACGGCCGCGACAGGGACAATCACAGTCACGGAAATTGCCCCCAATGACGATACAACCTTTGAGATCTCGGTTGTCGTTACCAGCGATGGAACAGTCGTACCGACGATACCGGCAGGTGGTGTGGAAGATGTGGCTGGTAACACAAACACCGTATCCACCAGCACCGACAACACAATCACTTTGGAAACCGTGAAGCCTGATGTGACCATTAACCAGGCGGGAGGTCAGTCTGATCCCACCAATGCATCGCCAGTCCTGTTCACGGCCGTGTTTGATGAACCTATCAACGACGCGACCTTCACCGATGCTGACGTGACCATCGGAGGGACGGCGACGACTGGCGCGGTAACGGTCACCGAGATCGCTCCCAATGACGACACAACGTTCTCCGTATCCGTTGTCATGACCGGTGATGGTACCGTG
>SPBW01000157.1 GCA_004525685.1 Candidatus Atribacteria bacterium | reverse complement strand
TGCAGTGACGCCAGGTACCGCAGCAATATCAATCACTGCAGCGGCGGTCGCTGGGAACACGGCGGTGATGACGCCTGAGGAAGCCGGGTTTGTATCTGTTGTTACTCCGGCTACGGTGAAGAAGTCCTCTGCCACTCCCGGCAACGTGTATCCCGCTTTGGCCGTCAATGTGATCGTCGCTGTGTACACCTGCGCACCCAGGAACGGATCGTCAGTCGGTGCCCATACCACAGCTCCTGTGTATTGAGCTGTCTCTGTAATCGCTGCCACTGGAGATGCCCCTAAAACCGGTGCAGTGACGCCAGGCACGGCGGCAATGTCGATCACTGTCTGCGCCAACGTAGGTATTGCCACCCCTACGACCAATACCGTAGCCAATACCGTAGCCAGCACTGCTTTCCAATACCGTGTTCTCATGCCTACCTCCGTCGCTTGCGCTTGGCTGAATACTGATCTACCCGACTCTCCTAGCGCGTTGATACAATCTTGCTACTTCTTGTTACGCATGTCGGCACAACTTCAGCATTGCCCAACAATGTCTTTCAGATATCCTTCTTGCTGCCCCCATAAGAAGGCCTCGCAGCTCCCATAATCTGGACGGCAAGCCCAAGTGGCAACGAGCATTGAGCTTCGGCCATTCACTAGACAGGATGTTTAGAATTGGCCCCTGCGAGCGCATTTGCACTACTTTAGGTGCATGGCTTAGTCTAGACCTTCATGATCGCTATGTCAAGTGCCACTTTCTCCTCCGCTAAACTAGGAGGCGATAGTGGGGTGGATGACATGTCGAGCTAATAATCAACCGGAGACGAATCAAATGAGCATGCCAAAACACCTCTAGAGCGTCGAGCCACGGTGCTGGCAGTGATTTCCCCTCATGAGCCTGGTTACAACACGACGTAACCACACCATAGCCTGAATCCGACAGACTTCAGAAAAGGCACTGGAAGTTGACTTCATCCGCTCGACCACTACACTATGATGACTCCCCTTGCAGAAAGGATCGTATGGCTTCAGAAAAATTCTCCGAACGCATTCGAGGCGAACAACTTCCCTACTCCCTGCTTCATGTTCCGGTTTCCGACATAAGGGATGGTCAAAGCGTTGGCCAATGCTTCCTCGTGAAGCAGAAGACCCAGCGCTCTACCAGAGCTGGCGACCCGTATCTTGAGCTCACGCTCTCTGATCGGACAGGGCCTATTGCTGCTCGCGCTTGGGCAGACGCAACGCAGCGCCACGCGTCGCAGTTTTCTGAAGGCGAGTTCGTTTACGTGCAAGGTCGCGTAGAAACCTATCGGAACAAACTGCAGATCATTGTGGAATCGATTCATCGCCTGACAGCTCAGGATCAAGAATCGGGACAACTCCCGGGATTTGATCCTGCCTTGCTGGTGGCAACTTCGGCGCGAGATACAGACGAGATGTGGACCGAGTTGATCGATCTGACAGGGACGATTGAACCTGAGGAACTGCGCCAGCTGACGCTCCATCTTCTCGAAACAAACAAAGACCAGTTCTGCGAGCATCCTGCTGCGGTATCCAAGCACCACGCCTACCTGGGAGGATTGCTGGAGCACACACTGGAAGTCGCCGTGGGGGTGTCGGATTTCGCTCTTCGCAATCCTGGTCTCGGGCTCCATCATGGGCTGGCGACATCTGGCGCGATCTTGCACGACATCGGGAAGATTGTTGAATTGGAGAATCCCATCGCAGCCTCTTACGGATTCGAGGGACAGCTTGTCGGCCACTTGCTGCTGGGGCGGGACATGGTCAAGGATGCAGCTGCGGCCTTCTCGTGGCCCGATGAGCGTCTGCCTCGGCTGCTTGAGCACATTCTGATCTCCCATCATGGGGAGTTGGAGTATGCCGCTGCCATGGTGCCGAAGACGCCCGAGGCGATTGCGGTGTATCATTTCGACAATCTATCCGCCAAGTTGAACATGGTGCGTATGCATATCGAGCATGATTCCGAAGCAGGAGACTTCACAGATTGGGAACGGTCTCTTGGTCGCCGCTTCTTCAAGGGGCTCCCAGAGGAATAGCGGCAAGACGCGCCGCCTACTCTCCCCCTCGATCAAGGAGTTGTCGGCCTTCCCCTCCACTTGCGAGGCTAGGGTGTCTCCGCCTTGCCTTCTATGCAATCACTGCAGCGCCGCCGATTGCGTCAAGCACGTAAGGATCTATAATCTGTCCTACTGGAGCAGCACGAAGGAGAATCACCATGCGAACGAATTATTGTGCACATCTGTCAGCAGCAGAGCTTGGACAGACCGTGACCCTCGCTGGTTGGGTCAATCGACGCCGCGACTTCGGCGCCATTACGTTTGTCGATCTGCGTGATCGATCTGGACTCATCCAACTCCTGTTCGACGGTGATTCGAAGGGCCTGGAACAGGCCCACACACTGAACCGTGAAGACGTCGTGCAAGCCACAGGCACCGTCTCAGCTCGCAGTGACAGCAACATCAATCCTGACATGTCGACAGGCACCATCGAGATTCGTGTCACAGCGCTTGAGGTTCTCAACCGTTCCAAGACGCCGCCATTCTTGGTGGAAGGCGATGGGTCTGATACAACCGAGGAGACGCGGCTACGATATCGCTACATCGACTTGCGCCGCGAGAAGATTCAGCGCAGTCTGGGCCTGCGCCATCGTGTGATGAAAAACATGCGCGACTATTTCTCAGATGAAGGCTTCTGGGAGATTGAGACACCCTTCTTGACAAAATCGACGCCTGAAGGCGCCCGCGACTTCCTTGTGCCCAGTCGCGTCCATCCAGAATCGTTCTATGCTCTTCCTCAGTCACCTCAGTTGTTCAAGCAGCTATTCATGGTGGGAGGCATCGACCGCTATTTCCAGATGGTCAAGTGCTTCCGCGACGAAGACCTCCGTGCTGACAGGCAGCCCGAGTTCACGCAACTCGACTTGGAGATGTCCTTCCCCAACGGCAAGGATGACATTCTTGCCACACTGGAGGGCACGCTATCTAAGGTCTTCAAGGAGACGCTTGATCTTGAACTGACCATTCCCTTCCCTCGGTTGACGCATGCGCAGGCGCTGGCTCAATATGGAACGGATAAGCCGGATCTTCGCTTTGGCATGGAGATCAAGAACATCTCTGATCTAGTTGAGGGCTGCGACTTCACCGTCTTCGCCGAAGCCGTCGCTTCAGGCGGCAAAGTGGCCGGCATCTGTGCCAAAGGCTGTGCTGGATACTCTCGCAAGAATCTTGACGAACTGCAGAATACGGCCATTGCCGCCGGTGCTAGGGGGATGGCGTGGATCAAGGTGAATGAGGAGATCACATCTCCCATCGCCAAGTTCTTCGACGAAGCCGCTCTCTCTGAAATCATCAGCGCGTTTGAGGCCGAAGTGGGCGACTTGATCCTCATCTTGGCTGGACAGGGCATCGAGCGCTCCCTTGGCTCCCTACGTTTGGCGATCGCCAAGGCCGAGAAACTGGCGCGCGATGAGTGGAACTTCCTGTGGGTTACCGACTTCCCACTGTTCGAGCTCGATGAAGCGGGTGAGCTGACTAGCTCGCACCACCCGTTCACATCGCCTGCAGCGCAAGATATGGATCGCATGGCCACGGAGCCATTGACGGTATCGTCGAATGCCTATGATCTCGTTCTCAACGGAACTGAATTGGGTAGCGGAAGCATTCGTATTCATCAGCGACCCTTGCAGGAGCAGATCTTCAAGCTGTTGGGCATATCGGCAGAAGAAGCAGAGCTTCGCTTCGGTTTCTTCTTGCAGGCACTCGAGTACGGCGCGCCACCGCATGGTGGCTTTGCTCTCGGCATTGACCGATTGGTGATGTTGATGGCAGGGATGGAGTCGCTACGCGATGTCATCGCCTTCCCCAAGACAACGGCAGGCATTTGCCTGCTGACTGACGCGCCCATGCCCGTCCCGCCAGAGCAATTGGCGGAGTTGGGGCTTCAAACACGATCTGGACAGCCGCACGGCTAAGTCAGAACTGCCTATTACATGTGGCGTTGATTCACAAGAAGAGCGGACGGCCAGAAGCCGTCCGCTCTTGCATTTCACGCTTCTAGAACCTTTCGGTGTCCCTATCGCGGCAGCGCCAGCATCCCTGCAATGCCCATGACATATCGAACTCCGCTCGCATAGCCAACAACATTGCCGGATAATTCTGGAAGAACCGAGGTATAAGCTGGACGCAGACGGTACGAGAATGCCAACGTCTCATCAGAGTCGTACAGGCTCATCCAAGCCGCCTCAATCCGCTTCTCAGTCGAGTTGATCTTGACCACTGCGCCACCCGTGTCGACGACTTCGACCGCCCACCCATTGGGGAGACCTTCTTCGATATTCACCGTAGCCGTAGCGCGAGTAGTGATCGTGATCAGGACAAAGATGGCGCCATCCGCTTCTACTAGAAGCTCACGAACAGCAAATGCCTGGATTGGCCCAACAACAATGCCTTGCGTGGCAACACTCGTACGGCCACCGGCATCCGTAATGGTCAGAACCACTTCGTAGAATCCAGCCGTGTCAAATGAATAGGTCACGAGATCCTGATCGGTCTCGAGTTCAGCCTCACCGTTGCCGTCGAAATCCCAGGAGTAGGTGAAATCGGAACCGCCGAGGCAGGGTTCACATACCTCAAAATTCACAATCTCTCCGACATCTGGGTTGTATGTGGATGGATCGAAATCCGCTTCAAAGGCGCTAACCGCCACAGCGGACATCAGAACCAGACCGATCGACACGCATTGCGCGATCCATCTGTTTTTCATTCCCCCTCCTTCTTGTTTCACGAAAAGCACGACCCGCCCCCTATGGGAGCGGATCGTGTACTGAACTGTCAGTGAGCCAATAGGCGATCAGATCCTGCATGGTGAGCAGATCGATCGTCAGTCCACCCGCGTTGGGAACTTCTTCGCCGGAGTGCCAGAGCGATACGGCGTAATTGATTTGATCGAATGCGATCAACTCAAGCAAGCACGGATCGAGTTTGGATTCAGTCGTATTCCAGCGAGAGATAACCACTGGAATCGGCAACACCTTGGCGGCGGTCA
>SPBW01000196.1 GCA_004525685.1 Candidatus Atribacteria bacterium | reverse complement strand
GATCTTGATGTCGTGGGGGAATTGGAACTCATCATGCTCAATTCGTCCCGTCTCTTCCATGGACACAGTGTCGATGACGGATACACTGTTGCCCCCAGCGTTGGATACATAGGCTGTGCGATGATCCGGAGTGATCGCGACCTCATGTGGATGTGCGCCCACGGTGAGTACATGCAAACACCGGCCACCCGTCGCCTCGATGAACGAGACGCTGGCCTCATCCTTGTTCAATACGAGCAGTTTGTCTGTTGTCATGATCCTTCCCTTCAGAGTTGCCGCCTCATCCTACGAGATCTTCTGCAGAGATGCCCGTTGACGAGTCTTTGGCATCCCAATCGATCTGCGATTGCATCAGTATCGGTCCTCAAGAAGCGTGGGACATGATCGCTCTGGTGAATCTGAGAGGGACAGGATGGTGGCGAAGCGAACCCAAGGAGAGTGCCTACTGGTTTCTTTTTGCCTCATACATCCGGCGATCGGCTTCAGCGAGGATCTCTTTGACGGATCTCGCATCGCTGGGACTCCAATGCGAACTGCCAATGGACAGCGTGACCGGAAAATCAAAGACACGGATCGTGCTGTTACGTACAGCCAGACCATCCAAGATGCGGCGCTTGACATCCTCTGCCTCTCCATTGGTTTCAATCAAGAGAACTAAGAACTCATCCCCTCCGTAGCGAACGACAACATCGGAACCGCGAACATGCTCTTGGAGCAGATTGGCAACCTCCTGAAGTACCTCATCTCCCACCTGATGTCCATAGTGATCGTTGATGTCTTTGAAATGGTCAACGTCGATCATCAAGAAGCCAATGGGATGGTTGTAGCGCCTTGAACGCGGGATTTCTTGTTCGATCACTTGATTGAAGTAGCGGCGGTTGTAGACGCCGGTCAGTGGATCATGGAGTGCTTGATCCTTGAGTTTCTCTTGCAGGCGAATTCGATGGACGGCCTCGGCGGCATGTCCGAGCAGCAGTTCCAGCAGCCGAACATCCTCCTCTCCGAAGGCGTTCTCGTCTGAGGATGCGACTTGAAAGACACCAAAATCGCCGATTGGAGCGCTGATTCCGGACTTATAGTGAGTCTGCGTCGGAGCGGTGACCTTGGGAGCCTCGATGACGGAGCCGAAGATGGTTGCCTTCTTGGTACGATAAGTCTCAGCTGCCAGTCCACCCTCTGCAAGATCACACTCCAAGCTCGCGTGGGGTGTCAGTTGCGAGGAAGTGGCCTTGATGATGAGGCGCTCTCCGATCACGATGTCGAGTGTGCACATGGCAAATGACAGCACCTTCTCAGTTGCCGAGACTGTCGTTTGATAGACATCGTCTTCGCTTTCGCAAGCCTCTAGCCTGCGCGCGACATCATGAAGCTGCTCGATCTTCTGATGCGTATTGCGCAGGGCGACTTCTGCGCGCTTACGCTCCGAGATATTCCGGACAACAGACAACAGGTGTTGTGCGCCGCGATAGGTGAATCCGGCTCCGTGCATCTCAATGTCGAACTGCGTGCCGTCCTTGCGAAGATTGACTGAATCCGTAACGAACCTGCCCCCATCTGAAACCCGCTTCTTGAAATTGTCAAATCCGTGGAAGTAGTCGGAGCGAACGATCGCTGCTGCAGACAGCCCGATCAACTCCTGCTCCGAGTAGCCGTACATTCGGCAGGCGCTTGGATTTGCCTCAACGATTCTCCCGTCAAGATCAAAGACGAGTACAGCGTCTGTTACTGATTCAAAGATGCTTCGATACTGCTCCTCACGCTCTCTCAATGTGTTCTCGACATTCCGCTGCTCGGTGATGTCAATCCCCACGCCAAAGAACGACTCGTAGGCAGCTGTTGCATCGCGAATGGCCCGGCCATGCCACTCAACCAGCAGAAGGCGGCCGTCCTTAGTCAGCAGATGGCTTTCATTCTTGGATGGGCTACGGATTGTAGGCAATGCCTTGAAGAGCTCAGACAACACCGTACGATCGGGCTCTGGAACAAAGGTCTGTAAGTAATCCTGCCCGACGACCTCGTCTGGCTCGTATTCAAGGGCTCGAAGCAGCGCATCATTCATCATGCGCGTTTTCCCGTCTGCCCCGATCACGACAAAGTAGAAGGGGGACGATTGAATTAGAGCGGCACTGAGACCTTCCTCGCGCAGCAATGGGTCTTCGATCTGTCTGCGTACCGCCGCGGATTGCTCCAATTGAGCGACTCGCGCTCGCAGGATCGCAAGCTCGTCAATCATCCCCGCTGTGTGTTCGTCTCGCATCGTCACCCCTGATGGTGCGTACGCAGGCTGCCCGTTGGACGACGCAGCACATGCTGCATGGCATGTCGGATAGGATAGCCTGTTCTGCGGATTGAGACCAATTCATCAGACGGGCTATCCGATGGAGGACGATCCAGTGTGGCCGCTGCGTCTTGGCGCTATGCCAAGTATGCCAAACCAAGGCCTGCAATGAGGATGAGTGCGAGTGCAGGAAGTATCGATTTGCGCAGAGACGGCGCGCCCAGAGCAAGCACGATGCCGCCCTTCACAGACGTATTCACCATAGCTGCTAGCACGATGGCCTTGGATGCTGTCCCTGCACCCACAGTTCCGGCTTCGGTCATTCGTGCCAGCGAGAGAGTGATGGCGTCAACATCGGCAATGCCGGAGGCTGCTGCTGATACATAAACTCCGGGATCTCCGAGCAGCATCTGTGCCCCTCGAGAGAACACGAGTATGATCGCATAGGCAGCGGCAAACCTCAGTGCTGGACCCAGTTCAAATGGGGCCTTCAGTGTCACGTCTTCTGCGCTTGCGTGCTCTCTTGTGAAGAAGAGAAGAACCCCGCAATACACCAACCCCATGCCGCCAGCTCCAATCATTGGGAGCCAGAGTCGGGCGAGGAGTTCCGAGCTTAGGACAGCGGCTTCGATAAGAACTCTGGCAAACATCATGGTCCAGGAAACGGTGATCGCCAAGGCAAACGGCCTGGCAAGGCTAGTGTGTGTGCGGCTTTGTTGAGTGAAACTGAGCGTGACCGCAGTGCTTGACACCAGACCCCCAAGTAGCCCCGTGAGACCGATACCTCGCCGAGTTCCGACAAGCTTGATAAGAACGTAGCCGACGAAGCTGATTGCCGAAATGAAGACGACCATCAGCCAAACGTTCTGGGGATTGAGCACATCGAATGGGGCGGAGCCAAACGTACGATTCGGTAGAAGCGGCAGCACGATCGCCGTGATAACTAGGAACTTGAGGGTGGCGAGTACATCCTGCTCGGTGATTCGTCCGACAAACTTGCGTACGCCAACCTTCAGCGACAGCAGAACAGCTGTGCCAACGCCGAGTGCGGCAGCGATCTCCAGGTGCCCCCAATAGCAGAGGCCTCCGATGAGAAAGACAAGAAGGGCGGCCATTTCGGAAGTGAGGCCGATGTCGCCCGCGGAGCCTGTTATGAAATACGAGATGGCGATCAAACCACCGACTGCGAAGAACGCCATGATGAAGACCCATGGAAGCGTCGCCAAATCAGCTAGGAGAGCTGAAGCACATCCAATCAAGCCAATCAGTGCGAGTGTTCGTGCGCCGGCGAACAGCTCGCGCCTTGACTCTTGATACGCGTACTCACGCTGCAATCCAACAAGGACTCCGATGACAAGAGCCAGCCCAAAGCGAGTGATGACTGCGGTCGTGTCCATGCCAGCCTCCATTTCCCGATACGATAGCGACGATGGTAGGCGAAAGCGCGTGAAGGAGACAACAAGGCATGCATATTCTTGCAGGATCACGGCTTCGCTGACGACAGGAGTTGTCATCGCTGCAAATCGATGGACCCTGCTCGCAGTCTTGCTGCCCGAGAGAGACTGGATCCGCGCT
>SPBW01000188.1 GCA_004525685.1 Candidatus Atribacteria bacterium | reverse complement strand
GGAATCAGATCCTCGACAGTGTGCACGACGCTCACCAGTCCATGAAGATACACAATGACAGCGTGCGGTTGCGTCGCATCGTAGGTCTCGGGGATGTAGACATGGAACGGACGTGTCGCGCCATCAATGGATTCGATCATGTGGACGGACCACCCGCGTGCCATGTCTGCTGGGTATTCGCGGCCAGCGCGCAAGCGTGAGGCAATCTCCTCGGCCGCTGCGCCGGAGTAGGTCAGGGCCTGAATCGCCTTGTCCCCGCTGAATGTTCCCTTGGCGGCGAAGTAGTTGGCCATCAACGTGTCGAGCGAGGCCGGAGGCGCTTGTGTACATGCTATGCAGATCGTAAGAAGGAGCAAGAATGTCATTATGGTGACGAGCCGCTTCAGCATGGTCCTTCCCTTCGCGCTAGAGATCTTCCTCTAGCGTCAATAGATGAAGCGTTGCCGCCGAACAGAGCTGATCGTAGGAGATGCTGACCAAATAGAGAGTGCGTCCATCGAGATAGAAGTTGCGGAGGCCCTCGGATGCCAGTTCAGATGCAGCCAAGTAGTCCGAGATGTCAACTGCATCGACAAGACACCAATAGCCTTCTTGCTGCACGATCTCGCAGAGCATCATGTCCTGCCACGCGAGTGTGTAGAAGCGGCTGCCTATGGCTTGAAGCCCACAGAGCTCTGCTTTCCCTGCTGCACGTACGGAAAGAGCTTCTTCGTCAACCTCAGGACAGAGGATCTGCGCACCCTCATCTCGATAGAAGAGGATACTCAGAGTTCCCTGAGTTGCATCAATTCCCATAACGATGTCATCGGGTAGCAGGCCGAGCTCTTGCGCAGATGTTGAACCGATTTGCAGGCCGGTTAGGGTGTCGATCTCGACGAGCATTCCTGCTTCATTCACGCAGAGGACAGAATTGCCGCCCGTTGCAGCCATGTCGCAGGGCTGGCTAAGCGAGCGGGAGATCTCGTGGAGCGCCTCGGCTTGTGGGTCGAAGTCAAGCAATGCACCGGTATCGATTTGCGCAATGAGGCATCGGTCTCCAACGAGCTCTATCGCATGGGGCATGGCGCCCACATTGAAATGCCGTGTCTGTGCGCCGCTATCTTGCCCAGTGGGAGGAAGTACAGCTTCAGACGAAAAGAGTGCGGAGTGATTGGGGAGTGGCGCACTCGCGAGGCATAGATACAAAGCGACAACTAGGGGAATGGCAGTAGCCTTTGTCAGCCGTGGCCTGCGGACTTCCGCCAGTTTCCGCAGTTCACTTCCCAAGGTTTCGGACAAGAGGACGGCAATCGCCTTTGTCCCGCTCTCATCTAGCCGTCTTCCTTGAACGACTCCGGCCAGTACGCCGTCGATGAGTACGGCGCTTCCGCTATCTCCTGGGTTCACTTCGACATCGAGTGTCGCCATGCATGCTCTTCCGTCAGAACGGACAGATAGAACGGGACCTGACTGGCAGTGGGCGGATACCGAGTGATGGGTAACGAGTACGCCAATCTGCCCAGGGTAGGCATCAGCACACCCAGATCCCAGTCTGATCGGGCGCAGGTGAGACGGTGAGGTCTGGTCGATCTGCAGCACGGCTAACTCATGCTGCTCCAAGATGGGGCTACAAAGCAGCGTGACATCCCTGAACGTCGAACCATCAAGCGTAACGCCGTCTGCAGAGCCATCCTCGATCGCCAAGACGAGATGAGAAGGAACCAGAAGCCTCAACGGATTGACTGACAGGACAATCGCAGCGCCTGTCTCATCGAATTCTGATGAGACAATGCCCAGGCTAATGACGGATGCATGTGCCTGTTGAATAAGCGTTCCGACTCTCACTGGGTTGCTTCCTTGTCGGCTAGCTTCTTCTGGAGCAGCTGTAGCTCAGCCAGCAGGAGCTGCCTCTCATTTTCGGAGACATCGGACTGATCGAGACTCCGAGCGAGTCTCGCAATCTCGGCAGAGATATTGAAGAATCCGCTCCTACTGCTTGGGGGTTGGCTCTTCGGGGACTTGCGCGATGTAGGTTGCCCTTGGATGCGAGATCGCAGTCGCTCTTCGCGCTCCGATTGAGCAGAAACCCAGAGCTCATCTTCATCAACTCCCAAGCATCGCGCGAGGGATGTGACGATTTCAAGCCGCGGGGCGGGCTTGGCTCCTCGCTCAAGGGCAGAGATATAGACATGAGAAACGCCCACCTGTTCGGCAAGCTCTGCCTGGGTGAGGTTCTTCCTCAGTCTCAAGGATCTAAGCAATTCTCCGAAGCTCATGGCATCACTGAACTCATTGTAACCTTGCTGGTGTCGTTGGGCGAAACGCTTGCAGTTGGCTGCGACACTGCGTGCGCCGCGACTTGACTATTTAACCTATAGGATTAAACTAAACCAGACAGGCTAAAGAAGGCTCGCAATCCATGCTTTCGATGCGTAGCGAGTATCCGAAATGGTGGACGTGAATCAGGAGGTTTGCAGTGATGCGTACAAGAGCGGGAGTATTGAACGGTCAATGGTCAAGTACCTTCATCATCGCCATGATTGCTATAGGAGTGGGCATTTGCATCAGCCAACCTGTATGCGCCTGCTACACAGAGATCGTCTCGGGGAGCTACTACGCCGACACGGTATCTGCTTCAGGCATTTGTGTAAATAGCAACGAGCAGTGCAATCCGAACGAGGCTGAGGGCGCCCCAGACGACGACGTGGTCTCACTTGGGGGCGAGGGTTACATCATTGCCGTTCTGGAAGAGCCGGTTGTGGATGGCCCAGGAGATGACTTGCGAGTCTATGAAGACGGCGATACAACCGGTGGAACCAACGAGGGATTCGACGTTTACGTAAGCACGAATGGCACAAGCTGGACGAAGATTGCCAGCTGTGTGATGAATGACTCTGGCAAGAACTATGCATCACTCAGTCTTAGCGGTCGCACCGGTGTCTACACTCATGTGAAAATCGTTGACTGCTGGACCGATCCTTACATGTGGGAGTACACAGGCGCAGATATTGATGCCATCGAAGGGTTGCACACGCAAGTGGAAATCATCGACTCTGAAGCACCTATCATCTCTTGCCCTGCGGATCAGATCGTCGAATCGGGATCATCCACTTCGCCGGTCGCCACAGGACAAGCGACGGCAGTGGATGATTATGATCCTTCTCCATCGGTGAGCTACTCAGATTCTGCCGCAGGGAGCTGCCCGCAGATCATTACTCGCACTTGGAGAGCAGAGGATGAGTGTGGCAATGCAAGCACTTGCGTCCAAGTCATCACGGTCGAGAATTCCAGTGATCAGGATTGTGACGGCTTGGTGGATGCGATCGATCCATGTCCCTCTCGTTCTGACTGCGATGGGGATGGCGTGGGGGACAAAACGGATGATTGCCCCGAAGTTGCGGGAAGCCGAAGCAATGATGGCTGTCCCGAAGAGTCGGTCATATCGGAGGCGCTTCTGAGCATGCTCTGGGAGCAGACCTCGAACGTGCTTTGCTCCTCAGGCCCCTCGATGGCTTCTGATTGGATCGCGGATATTCCGCTCAGCTCGACGCTTCGCGCTTGGCAGGCAGCGGACTGCTATAGGATTGAAGGGAAGCTTGATGGCGACGAGTGTAAGCTGCTTCTCGATTCCGAGCATGGACTCCGACTGACGTCGATGTGTGAGATTGTGATGGAGGTTCAGATTCGGGAACTAGAAGGAGCTGTATCCCTGAGCGTTCTCGAGAGCCAATATGGCGGAATGTGGAGCCTGTCTCTGACAACGGAGGGTGCTTCTTTCACCTATGAACGTCCAGCCAGCACCGCAGAGAAGGCCAACCTTGCGATGCAGAGCGTCTCGGGAACTAGTGTGCTTCGCTTGATCTTCGACTACGGTCACCTGATGGCGAGTGCATACATGAACGACACGTTGGTTGGTGAGATGGCCATGCCTCAGAAGGTGGGCACAGGAGAGGTCCACGTTTCTCTTGCCCCAGACGATGATGAAGAGGCGAGCGTCTCTCTCGATCTAGTTGCACTATGCATAGGTGCCAGATAGCATCGAGCATCGGGAAGCATGAGCTCAGAGTAACGGCGCACGTTACGAGCTGTGCGCCTACTCCCCAACATCCAACGGCAATCGCGGATTCTGTTCTAGTGGCTCGAGGATTGGCGGCTCTTCTGGGGCGGCGGCCGAGTCCTTCATCTTTCTTAAGGCTGGCATGAGGCGCGTTTCCATCGATCCGACGGCCTT
>SPBW01000177.1 GCA_004525685.1 Candidatus Atribacteria bacterium | reverse complement strand
AGTTTGGCGAAGCACAACTTCGCCAAACATCAGCTTCCTTGGCAGCTAGGCGATCTGCTCTTGCGAGCCGTTCGTTTGAGTTTGGCGAAGCACAACTTCGCCAAACATCAGCTTCCTTGGCAGCTAGGCGATCTGCTCTTGACGGCTGTCCGCGAACTCTGCGTTCTCTCTATTAGGTAAATGGGTTCTCCTTAAGTCTTGGGCGATAGTAGATCAGTGAGGAATGTGCGGCGATGGAATCGTGACGGGCCGTGTTGCGCGATGGCGCTGAAATGGGCTGCCGAGCCGTAGCCTTTGTGGCTGGCAAATCCATACATGGCTGTTCGCGTGTCCAATTCGCACATGAGCGCATCTCGTCGCACCTTGGCAAGGATCGATGCGGCAGCAATGTGGAACGACTTTGCATCACCCTTCGTGATTTGAACAGACGATGGAGTCAAGCTCGGCTCTTTACTTTCACCTAGTGACAGGCCTCGATCAAACAGCACAAGATCGCCCACAATTCCAAGATCCCGATAGGCCCGTCGAGCTGCGTTGCGACAGGCAGAGACAATGCCTTCGCAGTCGATCTCGATGGCTGACGCGTAGCCAATGCCCCAATCCGCGTCCGCAACGATGAGGTCGTGGAGAACCTCACGCCGCCGCTTCGTCACGCGCTTGGAGTCGTTCAAGTGAACATAGGCTTGCAGAACAGATTGGCGGAGGTCTTCAGTGTCTGAAGACAAAGACTCTAATCTGAAGCTCACACAGGCCACGGTGACTGGCCCAGCCAACGATCCTCGTCCTGTCTCGTCAAATCCAACCAGCCGAAATCCCCCATACGGGGCGCGTGGCGTTGGAGAACCGTGATCCAGGGGCAAGGAGACTTGGCCTCTAGGATGTTCTTCAGGCTGTGTGCAGTGTAGAGGGATATGCGAGAGATCAAAGCGTAGCAGACTTAGGACCTGCTCGAAGGTATTGGATCGGATTCTTGATTCGTTGGCCGCGTCGGGGCTCATTGTCCTTTGCCGAAGTAGCCGTTCATGACGCCAAATCGATTCAAAGGCCATACGCGGAAGAAGGGTTCTCCAATGAAGTCTCTCACGTCAACGAATCCCCAGAACCGCGAATCCCACGAGTTGTTGGTGTTGTCACCGAGCACGAACCAGTGTCCCTCAGGCACTTGTGTCGGGGTCACGCCGAATCCCATTCGCGGGTCTGTCGAGGAGTAGAATCGATCAAACGCTGCATCTGCTAGCTGCTGCCCATCAACATAGACGTTGCCGCCGCGAATGTGGACTGTCTGTCCTTCAACGGCAATCAAGCGCTTGACGTAGCGCATGCGGTGTTCTCGTAACACGATGCCCACGTCTTCTAGGGATTGAAGGTCATCGGTCTTCACTGCGACAGAAACGGCGGGTGCGCCACTCACCTTCACTGAGATGGCGGTCCCGTTGGAAAGGGTTGCGAGAACGTCATTGACATCGTCTACGGAGTAGATGGTCCTGCCATTGACAGAGGTCAATCGATCTCCCGGCAGAACGACCCATTCATCGAGTCTCTCATCAACTGATCGAATCAAGACAGCATCTGTGTGCCAGAATACGACAATGTCGCCGGGCTCCGCATCTCGGAACCGATACGTAATGCGATCGACAAAAAAGGAGTCCCGAGCTTCAATGGTGGGAACCATCGATTCCGTCGGGACGTGCATGCGAACAGTGACAAAGGACATGACAAGAAGAGCGAGCACACCGGCAACGGCCAGAACTTCTACCCATTCTAGGACTTCGCTCATCACGGTCCCCGGAGAATAACCAAGAAGATGAGCAAATCGGAGAATGACGGCCGGCTTCTTCTCCTTCTTTCGGGGCTCCGCATTGTCGTCTAACACGGACGGGCTATCAGACGCTCGCTGTGCTTTCTTGTCGTCTGACATGGACAGACTATCTAATGCGTCGCAAACGCCGCATGAAGTAGGGGCGTGACTGACGTACGAACCCTTCTTTCACGACTTCAATGCGTTCGATCTTGGGCGAATGCACGGGGTAGGTCTTCTCGACACCGATCCCCGAAGAGATCTTGCGGATCGTCACCATTTCTTGGGTGCCACCGCCCGATCGCTTCAATACGATGCCTTCGAACACCTGAATGCGCTCTTTGGTCCCTTCGGTGATGCGCTCATGAATGCGGACAATGTCGCCCGTGTTAAACGGTTCCCGCTCTTTGAGCTGTTCTTTCTCTATCGCGCGCAGGATGTCGTCCATCTGCTCCTCCTCAACACTCGTCCCGATCCCCGGCCACGCGATCCAGCATGATCGCCACTGCCGCTCGAACGGACAGATGATTAAACTCACTATTTGCCATGATCGGCGGAAGGATGACGTCACAAACATCAATCAGTTCTTCAGTCATGCCCCAGCCGGTCCCAAAAACTATGTACACCGGTCGTGGATCGGTCTTCAATCGGGTCCGCAACTCGTCAAACGAGATGGCGGTCTTGCCTGTTCCTCGTGCCGATGTCGCCACCAACAGCGGCGGCTGTCCTTCAGCATCCTCAATCCACTCGATCGTCTCTTCCAGGTCTTCTGCGACAGCAACGTATTCCATTGCTTCGCCTCGCCGACTTATCTCCCAAGCGCGTTCACCTTCGGTCCAAAAACCGCGAATGCGCCACGCAATCGCTTGTTGCGAAGGCACCGGCGTCACGACGAAATAGCGATGGACGCCATAGGTTCGGGCCGATCGGGCAATATCATGCACGTCCATAGAGGTCGTCGAGGTGGCCACGATCTCGCCACGCCGATTCCTCATCGGGTAGTGCAGGAGACCAACGTACAAATTACCCATGTTTGGTCGTTTCCTCAAGGCTCAAGCCCAGCAGTTCAGGCCGGTTGCGCGTCGTCTTCTTCCAAGCCTGTGCTTCACGGAATGCCTCAATCTTGGCGTGATCGCCTGACAAGAGCACTTCCGGCACACGCAATCCGCGAAACTCCGGAGGGCGCGTGTACTGCGGCGCGCCCAGACGCGGCTTGTCGTAGAATGAGTCCGATTCGATGGAATCGAACTTTCCCACCACGCCAGGCATCATGCGTGCGGTGGCTTCGACCACGACAGCTGCGGCGACCTCGCCTCCGGCTAGCACGTAGTCGCCGATCGAGATCTCCTCATCGACAAACTCGATGATACGCTCATCGACGCCTTCATAGCGTCCGCACAACAGGATCAAGCCATCCAGCCTTGCCCAATCGGCTGCATCTGCCTGCCGGAACAAGCGCCCTTGCGGAGAGAGCAAAACCGTTCGTCTCTTTCCATCGCCGCTCGCCTTGATCGACTCAATGCCAGTGACAAAGGGCTCGACCTTCATCAGCATGCCCGCGCCTCCGCCGTAGGGCCGATCGTCGACAATGCGATGAGGGTCGTCTGTGAACGATCGCAGGTCATGCAGACGAACGTCAATCACGCCTGAAGCCTGCGCTTGCCCCAGGATTCCTGTCGAAAGCAGGTCTCGAAGTGCCTCCGGGAAAATGGTGAGAATATCAAAGCGCATGGCTCGTCAGTCGATGATCTCGACAACGACCTCTCGATCAAGCCGCTCAGCGACTGTTTCCAGGAAGGTTCGCAATGCAGCGATGGTCCGCCCCCCCTTCCCTAGCACACGTCCTCGATCCTCTTTCTCAATGTGCAGAAAGAAGATGTCCACACGCTCCGTTTCAATGCGATCAATCTTGACCGCATCTGGCCGTTCGACCAGCGAGTGGACAAGGAACTGGCAAAGGCGGAATAGCAAGGCTCCTCCTCGCGTCCGCTAGGGTTCCGCGAACTCTAGCTAGAGTCCGTGACGTCGGCGACTTTGGCGACCTCTTCAGCAACTTCCGGGGCTGGTTTGACCTTGGGTTCATCGGCCTTGAGTTCTTTGGCTTCGATGGCCACGGTTTCGCCTCGCTTGGCTGCATCCCAAGCTAACAACACGCCGGCATTGGACAGGATGTTGCGAGCGGCTCGCGTCGGCTTAGCGCCATCGAGCAACCACTTCAATGCCGCATCTCCGTCAATCTCAAACGTTGGGGGATTCGTCTTCGGATCGTATGGCCCCAGATCCGCGACGACTTTGGCGTCACGCGGCTTGCGACCATCAAGAACTACGACTCGGTACGAAGGCTGTCCCTTCCGTCCCACTTTCTTCAATCGAATCTTTGCTGGCATACCTCACCTCAAACTTCTTTGCCTCTCAACCGCGCGGGTTCACTATGACAAACCCATCGCGTCAAGCGGGTTTTTTCCTTTACCTCGGCGTCCGCCAAGCATCTTCAACGCCCGTTTGGCTTCCGTGTAACGTGCCAAAACACGATTGACATCCCGAACTTGGGTTCCACTTCCACGGGCAATACGCTTCTTACGACT
>SPBW01000119.1 GCA_004525685.1 Candidatus Atribacteria bacterium | reverse complement strand
CGCGGGCAGCAGCCTTTCCAGCCAGGATCTGACTAGTCGGATGACGCCTCGGATGGTGTGGGTTCAACAACGCATGGCTTCGCGGCGACCTTTCTATCTGGGACCTCATCTGGATGTTCTTCGCTATCCTCAGCAGTCGGGTTAGGAACAAACAGCAAGACGAGCACACTCAGAATGAGCAGGCCGCTGGCGATGGCAAAGGTCAATGGATAGCCGTAGCGTTCGGCAACCATGCCGCTGCCCAGGCCTGCAAGGATCCAGCCTGCACCTGCGATGGCGTTGTACAACCCCAATGCCATGCCTCGGTTCTGTTCGCTAGCCAAGCGAGAGGTTAGGGCAATGCCCGAGAGCTGGAAATAGGACCAGGAGATTCCATACACGACGAATGCGATGATGAGGGCGGGTAGCGGTGGAGAAGTCCCCAGGAAGGCAAGATAGGCGGCGAATCCGCCAAACAGAAGCACCCTCACCCACAATGCGCTCATCTGGACATAGCGGTTTCCCAGCCGACGAATGCGGCGGCTGGCGAGAGGGTATGCCAGTACGATGCCGATGTGTTGCATCAGGAAGAAGAAGAACACGCTCGATGAAGCCAGGCCAAGCTGTTGGGACAGGAGTAGAGGCAGTGGAATCCCGAAGAAGCCCAGAGCCACAAACGAGATCAAGGTTGAAAGAAAGAAACGTTTCACACCGGGCCGAAATCCGTCCGATCGAGTTAAGAGCATAAGTACGCGCTTTGGATGCAGGCGATGATAAAGATGAAGTGGCGCGAAGCGGCCACGTTCACTAATGAAGTTACCCATGGCTAGGATCACACCACGAAATTGGCGCTGAGTGAACAAAGGGACGGTCTTACCGACCGTCAGCACGGCCACCATCGATGCCAGGAGGCCAATCAGCCCCATTGCCCAGAACAACATGCGGATGGCGGCAAGTTCACCCAACACAGTTGGCATCCACTGCATCCATAAGCTGCCCACAGCCAGGCCGAGCACCCATCCAAGTGCGCCAATTTGATTCAGATGTCCGATTCGGCTTTCCCATGCGTCCTCACTGCAGTTTTCAATGACAAGCAGCACGGTGACCGAGGCGTTGGCGACCCAGAAGAAGTGAAGCAGCATGTTGAGAATCATCAGCTGGGCAAACGTTTGAGCAAGCGCAATCCCCAAGAAGCACAAGCCCGCGGCACCGTAGCCCAGAATGATGAACGGCCGCCTTCGATGAGATGCGTCGGACAGCCTTCCCCAGATGAGGCTTCCCATCACGCCAACGAGACTGACCAAACCTGCCAGTGTGCCGACAGAGCCGACAGACCTTCCAAATACCTTGGCGACGCTCAGTGGAATGAGGACGGACGACGTGCCTAGGACGAGATTGGCCAGCCCAACGGCGACGTACCACCTCTCAGTATCTTTCCACCACCTTCGAAGTAGTCCACGCATTGCAAGCTCCCCTAAAAAGACAAAGGCCCCAGCCTTGTCTGGCTGAGACAGGTTCCCAAGAATTGACGAAGTATAGCGGGCTGATTCGAGGCGTCAACTGTGCAGGCATGCCCGCCATTGGAAATAGGTGCGGTCTTTCGTTGGCATTCACTGTCCATGTCAACTAGAGTACGAGGCCGAGGCAATCTTGGCAATCAACAAAGAAGGAGCAAGCCATGAATAAATCGATCCTACAACTCATCACCAAGCGACGATCCATCCGCAAGTTCACCGGAGAAGCAGTAGATCGCGAGCTGTTGGCGACGGCACTCAGGGCGGCCATGGCTGCGCCATCTGCCAGGAACTCGCGGCCATGGAATTTCCTGGTAATCACAGCGCTCGACCGGGTGAAGGCCATCTGCCGTGCCCATCCCTACGCTGCTTTTGGCGAAGAGGCGGGTGCCGTCATTCTGCCGTTTGGCAAGAAGGAGGGCTACGCCTGGTTCGACCAGGACATGGCTGCGGCCACTGAGAATCTCCTGATTGCATTGGCGAATCTTGGCCTTGGGGCGACATGGTGTGGCATGACTGATCAGATCCAAGCAGGCATTCGTGCCGTTGTCTCTTTGCCTGACGAGGTGTTTATCTTCGCGCTCATCCCCGTTGGCATCCCCGCAGAGCTGAAGGAGCCGCGTACACAGTACGAGGATGCTCGCGTTCACTGGGACGACTACAGCACAGACTCATAGTCTGGTCCGGCCGATCCATCGGGGACAACGATCTTGTATCCGGCAGCGGATGCGCCGCAATGCTCCCTCAGAAGGGTCGCGTAGCGACCTGCCCACGCATCAAGAGAGGGCCTTGGTTCATCGATAGGCGCGTAGAGAACGGCAATGACGTTCTGCGTGCTCGCGGATATCTTCGTGATCATGGCATCTTTCACTGGATTGCCACACGGCTCCCACCCGTCGGATGACTCTCGACATACGAGCAGCAGGTCTTGTAGATCGATCAACTGGCCAGACGGATTGAAGACGTAGGCCTCGCCAGGCAAGCCGCGCCGAAGGAGCATGTGGTTGCCGGAAAGGTCCGTGTCGAAGATCGATCCCGGGAATCCAGACTCTAAGCTAATCGCGTTGTTAACATCCACAGGTGGGTTCACGAGAGGGAAGGTCTCACCTAGGGCGGCTTGCAGCAGAAACTCGCTTGCGGGCTTAGATCGGCCTGATGGCTTGTATTTGCCGTGACGCAACATCTTGCGAACGCGTTGCCGAACCTCGATGGAAACGGCGTCTTCGCCCTTGTCTTGCGCCGCGCTGAGCGCCTGCGCTAGGAAAGCTGGAGGCTGTGAGGATGCCTCAGGCTGGCGAATGTCCTCTGCCCAAATCAGCGCAAGGACTGCAGGACACGGGAACAATGACTCGTCAATCTCGAGCTTGTAGATATGGCTCATCTTGAAGACCTCCGAAGATCACAGTGTAGACGATTCTGACTCTGCTGACCCATCTTCACCGCGTCTTGATGAGCACTCCATCGTGTCCTCACGCGAGACGTGTACTGTCTTTGTCATCTACTGAGTATGGGAGTGTCCATGTCAAGGGTGACAAGATCGAAAAGAAACACCTGGATTGCAGGAATCCTAGTACTCGTTGCCAGTGGCGCACTGCTTGCGTTTCTATCCATGGGACAACAAGAGCCGGATGTCGAGCGCGTCGAGATTCGCGAATACCAGGGAGAGAAGTTGGGATCCGTCGACAATTTCCGCGAGAACTCCATCCGCGGTGTGCAGTCGATCGATCCTGAAACCTACACGTTGGTTGTGGATGGCCTCGTGGCAGCCCCTGCCGCCTACAGTTACGCGGAACTTCAGACGATGTCACACACAGCCAAGCTGGTGACGATTCATTGCGTCGAAGGCTGGTCTGTGAAGGCATTGTGGGAAGGGATTGCGCTGCCTGAATTGCTGGCGATGGCTCAGCCTTCTGATGATGCGAATACGATCATCTTTCACGCGTCCGACGGCTACACGACTTCGCTCCCACTTGACTTCGTCCTGGAGCGCAATCTGATCATTGCCGATCACATCAACGGCATTACGCTTCCTCCTGCCAATGGATTTCCGTATCAACTTGTGGCTGAGGACAAGTGGGGGTACAAGTGGATTCGTTGGGTGACACGCATCGAGTTATCTAATGATCCCGAGTACGAGGGGTTCTGGGAAAGCCGAGGCTACAATAACGACGGGGATGCGGACGGTCCTGTGTTCGGGAACTAAACGTCACAACCAGCCCCTCTTGTTCTAGGGGCTGGTCGCGCATTCATGACGTCGCTCTATGCCTACTTTACGAAATCGACCTTGGGCGCTTCCCGCTGCGCTGCGTCTTCTACTTCGAAGAATTCTGCCTGGCTGATGCCAAACATCGAAGCGATCATGTTCGAAGGGAACACCTCGATCTTCGTGTTGAGCGTTCGCGCGTTGGCATTGTAGAAACGTCTCGCGCCTTGGATGCGATCTTCTGTGACGGTCAGCTCTTGCTGCATGTTCAGGAAGCTCTCATTCGCCTTGAGGTCAGGATAAGCCTCGACAACGGCAAACAGCTGGCGAAGTGCCCCTACCAGCATATTCTCGTCCTGTGCCTGTTGGCCAGGACTTCCCTTCGATGCGACGGCATTGTTGCGTGCCTGGATGACGGCTTCTAGCGTCTTGGACTCGTGTGTCGCATAGCCCCTGACAGTCTCAATCAAGTTTGGAATGAGGTCATATCTGCGCTTGAGTTCTGTGTCAATGGCCGACCAGCTTTCCTTCACATGCTGGCGTGTCCGAACGAGCGAGTTGTACATGCCGATTCCCCAGAATAGAACCAGGGCGACGACTCCTAGAACAACGTATGTGGTGGTCATGTGGCTCCTTTGCTCTGCTCTCGAATGACGTATTCAGGCAGTTGATCCAAGATTCCTAGAGCGACCTCAATGGCGCTCTCCCGTGCTGAGATATCTAGCCGTCGATTGCGCCAACAGATGACGCTTCCCGTATCGAACTCGATGGAGTATCTTGGACTCTTGAGTAGAAACTGCATCGTGCGCTGATGCAGCACATCGAATGCCCACTTCTTGTCTGGACTCTTCACATGGAATTCTCGGCTGAATTCGTCCGATTCGAAATCGATATCATCGGCACCAAAGAATTCCGTCAACTTGTCAAACGCATTTTCCGGGCGGAGCTGAAGCGACTTCAACGGGAAATCGCTTCTAAGAATGATGGCAGAGAACGTGTGCACAGATCGATTCTTCCCGTGTCCCGTGACATAGCGATAGTCGAACGCTTCCAGCCATCGCCCCTTCCAGGTTCCTGATGCAATGTTGGTTGCGCTTCGCGTATGACCTCGATGCAGGCAACCGAAATGAGGATATCGATTGTCGTAGCTGCGGTCAGATCCTGCTGAAAACGAAAGCCCGGCCTTGGCGGCCCAGGCGGCAATCTCCTTCTTCCGCTTTGCAGAGAACCACATGGCGATAGCGATCCCTGCCACAGCGAGACCAACAATGATGATCGACGATCCTGACACGATATGGCTCCCCTTTCGATGGCGAGTCATTCTACTGCACCTGCGAGGTCGCATGAAACCCCTGCCTCGATGACGGTGTAGGGTTCGACAAGAGATCATCGCAATGCTCGAAGTCCTAGGCGTGATTGCGTAGAGGCAGCGATCAGTGACAGTCAAACTGCACTTTGTCGCACGAACAGAGTAGGATGCAGTGTTCCTGTGCTGATATGGTCCTGCGCTGTCGCCATGGGAACTCTTGGAAAGATGAAGGGGGAATCGTGAAGAACGCCGTACTTGTCGTGCTGACGCTCATTCTGCTGTGTCCCATTCTGGTTTCGGCCGTGGACCTAGAGTCGATTTCTTTTGGGTTCCATTTCATCCCGTCTGTCGAGCCGGTCAATGGCAATCGGCTACTGGACATGACGCTTTCGATTGGAGGCACGCTTCGACTGGATTCTGAAAACGGTATCGAACTAATGGCCATGGTCGATTCTGGCGCTTCGAGCCTGGGCACTAGCGCCCAGTTCAATCATCGAGTTACCGAGCCGCTCAAGGCGGGGGTTGGCTTCACAGTTCTGTGGCCGTTCACGGATGAGTTCAAACTCGTGTGGCCCATTGTGGGAACCTATGCCCATGCTTCCGGGCGCGCATACCTTTTTCGCCCCCAGTTGTGGTTTGAGGGAGCCGTGTCATTTCCCTTGTTGACGTTGGCCAATCAGGCGGATGGCTGGAATCTGCTGCCTCTGTCCGAGCTACCGTCACTGTCGCTGTCTGCTGATGTTAAGCTGGCTGACCACGCAAGCATTCAGCCGCGAGTGACGTTTCAACCAGTCATCGTCGACACGACCGTGCTTGACAGTCCGATCGGGCGTATTTCTGATGACCTTCTCATCCTTCCGATGGCGTCAATCTTCCTGAGATACATTGAGGATCAGCCGTAGCGCCACATTGGAGCAGTCGCGCACCTTCACTGCTGAACGCTGCGACGGTGCAGTGCTGGCGCACACCGGCTTGCTTCACGAAACGTCCACATTGTGCATGGGGTGTGTTCACATGCGGGGGACACACTCTGACCTCATGATGGATTGATGAAGGAGGACTGCAATGACAAATCGAATGAGGGTGTTTGCTATTCTCACGCTTGCTGCACTGATGGGCGTGGCTGTTACCGGGTGCATGGCCAGCCAATCGGATCAAGAGAGCGCGGTTGCTGGGGATGCGCTTCCTGCCTACGGCGTGATTACGCCGCAACAAGCAGCAGAGGTGCTTCTAGCGCTGCAAGGTGATCCAACGTTTGTGCTGCTAGACATTCGAACCCCCGCAGAAGTTGATGCTGGCCACATTTCGGGTGCCACTGAGCTTGACTACTACAGCGCTACGTTCCGGGACGATCTCGCAGGGCTCGATCGGGAGTTGGTCTATCTCATCTACTGTCGCACGGGCAACCGCACGGGACAAACGATGAGTATCATGGAAGAACTAGGATTCGAGCGCGTCTATGACTTGGGCGGGGGGATCACCCAGTGGATGGCTGCCGGATACCCCGTTTGCATTGGAGCGCTTGACGCGGAGCATATCTGCGCAGGGCAGCTGCCGTAGCTTGAGTGAGCAAGCCTCGTGATCGTGAGCTATCCTCCGCTAGGCACGCAACTGAAACTCAAGTCGTACGCATGCCAAGTTCAT
>SPBW01000182.1 GCA_004525685.1 Candidatus Atribacteria bacterium | reverse complement strand
TGGCTCCCCGGGTAGGACTTGAACCTACAACCATTCGGTTAACAGCCGAGCGCTCTGCCAATTGAGCTACCGAGGACGGTAACCCTTCGGGTTACTTGCAGTTCTCAAGTCACAAGTGACTTGAGAACTTGGGCGACTGGTTGGGCCGCCAACCCTACAAGGTGGAGCAATTCTACCGACGCGCTCTGCGCGCGTCAACCACCATCAGCCGCAAGCTCGATTATGTTTTGGATGATCTCTGCCACCTTCTCTAGCTCTTCAACAGCAATGAATTCGTCAGTCGAATGCGCGGCGTGTCCGCCGTATCCGATCACGACGGCGTCCAGCCCTCGTCCACTCAGTACGAGAGCATCGGTGCCGCCAAGGATGACGCGCGTTCCCGGGTTCCTGCCTGCTTTCTCAATGGCTTGCTTGCCTAACTTGACGATTGCTTTGTCTTCATCGACTTTGGATGCTTCGTACTCAAACTGAAGATCGATGTTGGCGACGGCCCCTACGGCAGCGGCGGCATCTTCAAATGCTTGCTTCATCTTCTGCGCTTGCGCTCTACACTTTGCGTCACTGAGGCTGCGGCATTCGGCTTTCAGTGTCACACGCTCAGGCACGCCGTTTCGGATCATGCCGCCTTCGATCGTCCCCACATTGGCGACGGTCTCAGAGTCGAGCTTGCCTTCTTCGAATCGCGTAATGGCACGTGCTGCCACACGAATGGCGGAAACACCGTCTTCAGGCATCGCGGCATGCGCTGCCTTGCCGACAATCTCAATGTCCAGTGAAGCGTGCGTCGGACCACCGAGGATGATGCTGGAGGGATCGTCGGAATCGATGATGAAGCCGCGCTTCGCCGTCAGAAGGGAGAGATCGAGATTCTTCGCTCCCACCAAACCTATCTCCTCACCACGCGTGACCACGATATCGACGATAGGCCGCCGTTCAGCTGTACGAACGGCTTCAATGATGGCTGCTAAGCCGGCCTTGTCATCGGCTCCCAGAATCGTCTCGCCTTTGGAACGAATGACACCGTCCACAACGATGGGCTCAATGCCCATTCCGGGCTTCACCGTATCTGCATGGGCTCCAAAGAAAATCGCTTCAGCATCGGATACGCCCTTGGCAGGAACACAGGCAACAAGATTGCCGTGCGCATCGATCGAGCACTCGGCTCCCAGTTCTTTCTCAACCAGATTCTTGACATAGGCAATGAATCCGTGTTCGTTGCCTGATTCAGAATCGATCTTCACCATGTCGCAGAACATGTTCACCAGTCGCTCGTTCATGACTCCTCCTACCGATTCATCTGTCGTGGTCTCCGTTCAGACGCTTCGGCTTGTCTATAGGATACCTTGCGCTTGTCTGGCTTTCACTGTTTCGCGGTTGATTGCGCCATCACCTCGCTCTATCGTCTATGCATGAAGCGCAACAACAGCCCCTCGCCGACTGCCTACGCCTGGCGACGTGTTGGACTCTACGCTGCGATGGGAGCAGCTCTCGTCGCCGTTGTCGTGCTCGGCACGTGGCTCTTGCTGCCACGCTCCGAAGCTGGAGGCGAGCTTTCAACGTCTGATGCAGCAGCGCTTCTCACACTCGCTCGTGCGCAGTTGATTGCGTCGCTCTCAGGTGACGATCTCATCGATCTGGACCCGAGTGCCCTTCCTGCCCGAATTCGCACCAACGGCGCCGCCTTTGTCTCCCTTGTCGTGGACGGGGCTTTGCGGGGATGCATGATTGATCAGTTTGAGCCGCATGAGCCTCTGTATCTCAACGTTCTGCGCAATACGGAGTTCGCAGCGCTCGCTGATGAACGGTTCGTCCGCATCCAATCTAGCGAGATGGAAGGCGTACGTATTGAGATCTCCGTTGTTTATGAAATTCAATCCGTCGCCTTCGACAGTCCTGATGAGCTTCTCGACAAGCTGGCAAGAGCGATTGCCGGTGTCATCCTGCGCATCGATGATGAGATCGCCACCTATCTCCCATCGGTATGGGAGACATTTCCTGATCCCACGGAGTTTCTTACCCAGTTGTGCATCAAGGCAGGATGGGAGTCAGGGCGCTGGAGAATCAAGCCGTATCCGCTTGTCCAAACCTATCGCGTATCGGAATTTGCAGAATCCGCGTCGCCTTCGCCCATCGTAGAGCAGGACGACAATTGACAAGCAGGCTCTCTCCTACTACTCTCATTTGAAATCCATTCAAGGAGTTTCCGCCGTGCCCAGACGAACCAAGCGCCTTCCAGAGAAGCTCTATGCCAGCACGATCAGTTGGGAAGGGTGGGTCTTCCATGTGTTGTCGTCAGGCAAGGGGGTCCGATTGCTCGAATTGCGCCCCACGCCTCTGGAGACCCTGGAAGCAAAGCTTGGTGTGCGAATCGTCCCCGATGACGAGCAGAATGAGCCTGCCCTATCTGAGATCCATGCCTATTTACGCGGCCGCTTGCGTCAGTTCACAGTGCCCGTAGATCTTCGAGGCACAGAGTTCCAGAAGAGTGTTTGGGAAGCCATCGCAGCCGTTCCCTATGGACAAACCACCTCGTACGGAGAGCTAGCAAAAACAATCGGCCGTCCCAAGGCGACGCGCGCTGTCGGCCAAGCCACGGGTGCCAATCCCGTTCCCATCATCATCCCCTGTCACCGAATCATCGGTTCCACAGGAGGACTCACGGGCTTTAGCGGAGGGCTTCCGTTGAAAGAGCGTTTGCTGGGACTTGAGCAAGGAACCCTCAGTCTCTAGGCAAGTTGAGGATTGATTGAGGTTTCACGCTCCGTTGATCGACCTACGGAGCACGGCAAAGCCCGCTGGCAGCTGCGCATCGACGGAGTCAAACCCAACGCGCTTGTAGAACCGCAAGGCCCGTTCATTGCTCGTCTGAACGCCCAGCTCGATGCAATTCGCAACCTGGCTGAATTCGCACGCGAGGGCATCGACGACCTGTTCGCCGACGCCTAATCCACGGCACTCCGAAAACAGAATGATCCCGTGAATGTGCAGCTTGCCATCGCGATGCTCAATCCATACGAACCCCGCGAGCTGATTACCTTGGTTCACGGCGCGTACTTCGCCTGTTGAGTGGTAGAGGCGCACGAAATCTTCCTGAGAGACTCCCAAATACTCAAACGCCGATTGCGAATCAGAACCCAGTTGGGCAAGAACCATTCCAAGGAACTGCTCGCGCTGATCATCCGTCGCGCTTTGGAACGCAATCATCTTTCCTCTCTCTTTCTGAGTTCTTCCAGATCAGGCTCGACGTGAACCGTGACGTTGGCGGGATGATCGCAGGCTCGGCGTAGCGCGCCTTCGACATCCGATGAGATGCGATGAGCATCGACGATCGAAAGTCCCGGATTCACCAGCACGTGAAGATCGATGAAGGTCTCGCGACCCACCCTACGCGTGCGTAAGTCATGCCATTCGCGTGTTCCATCGACGGACTCGATGGCGTCTTCGATCTTGGATAGCTCGTCTTGAGCTAGACCGCCTTCGGTAAGCTCGTGCAGCACGGCAACCAAGGTCTTGCCGCCCGCGGCGACGACCATCAGCCCAACAATAATCGAGGCCAATTGATCCGCGTGTCCCCACCCAATCAAGCTCCCGACGCCGCCTGCGAGTACAGCGATGGACGACATCGCGTCTGACCGGTGATGCCATGCATTGGCATGCAGCGCTGCGCTGCCAACGCTACGGGCGACAGTGACGGTGCGACGGTACATCCACTCCTTGACGCCAATCGAAGCTGCAGCCACGCACATCACAGCTGGCCCTGGGAATGAGTGCACTGCCCGATACAGCGCCACGATGCCCTCCCAGGAAATGAAGCCGCCAACCAAGATGAGAACGCCAGCGACGATTCCGCCGGCCAGGGTCTCGAACCGTCCGTGACCATAGGGGTGATCGGCATCAGCCTTCCGGCGAGCGAGATGCATTCCCCCCAAGACGGCAAGGTCGGTGGCCATGTCGGACCCCGAATGAATGCCATCAGCAATGAGTCCCGCTGACCCAGTGAAGAAGCCAACAATCAGCTTGACGCCTAGCAACAGGATGTTCCATACGATCCCAACTATCGTGACGCGAGCGCCAGGGTCGCGCGATGTGCGAATAGAGTGTGCCTGACTCATTGCTTCCTCCACATTGGGCCTATTCTACGATCTCCTGCTCACAAGCAAAAGCCCTCTTCACTTTCGTGAAGAGGGCTTTCTTATCATAACCAGGCGACGTCCTACTCTCCCAACCAGTTGCCCGGCAAGTACCATCGGCGCAGGAGGGCTTAACTGCCGTGTTCGGGATGGAAACGGGTGT
>SPBW01000034.1 GCA_004525685.1 Candidatus Atribacteria bacterium | reverse complement strand
TGTGTCGCCATCGATGGCGACACAATTTTCTATAGGGGTAGGGAAAGGCGCATACCTGCGGCAAAGATCTTGGCTTCTCTCATGCGATGAGGAGAGAACAAGCCTAGGGATGGAACGAAGATGAACATTGAGTTTATCGAAGCACTCGAAGAGATGGCGAAAGAGAAAGGGATCCCGAGAGAGGATCTCTATGATGCCATTCGAAAAGGCCTCGCAGTCGCCTACGTAGAAGAACATGGCGAACAAGACGAGATCAAAGTCGACATCGACACGCACTCTGGGGATATCCACATCAATGGGGATCGCATTGAATTGGCGAAATTCGGTCGCATTGCTACCAAGAAAGCCGAAGAGACCATTCGCCAGGAGATCGTTCAGCGTCGACGAGAGATCATCTACAACCTCTACGTCAATCGCGTCGGCGAGATCATCAGTGGATCGATCCATCGTTTCGAAGGCAAGGATGTGTGGGTCAATCTTGGCGAAGCCGAGGCCATCCTCCCCGAATCTGAACGTATTCCAGGAGAGCGGTATCACGCGGGGCAACGTCTGCGCAGCTACATCGTTTCTGTCGAAGAGACGCAAGGCGACCCCCGCATTCTCCTCTCTCGATCCGTGCCGCAGTTTGTGGAGCAACTTTTGCGACTAGAAGTTCCTGAAATCGACGAGGGTGTTCTGATCGTTCGCAAGATTGCCCGAGAGGCTGGACGCCGCAGCAAGGTTGCCGTGGAATCCCTTGATCGGAATGTGGATCCCATTGGCACCTGCGTGGGAGCGGGCGGAGCTCGCGTACGCGTCGTCACACGAGAGCTTTCTGGAGAGAAGATCGACCTCATCCGTTGGAGCGAGGACACCGTGCAGCTACTCAAGAATGGCTTGGAGCCGGCGTCTGTAATCTCAGTTGAATTGGATGAGGCGAACCGATCTGCCAAAGTTCTTGTTCCTAATGACGAACTCTCTTTGGCCATCGGCAAGGGCGGGCAGAATGTGCGCTTGTCTGCCAAGTTGGTCGGATATGACGTGAGAGTCAGCAGTCCAGAAGAAGAGGCAGCGTGAACGCGCTTCAATCTTGACAATGAAATCGCCAATTGAGCGGATGCTTGGTGGGGTTTTTCGCATCGGGCGATACCGCGCCTGGTGGGTGGTAATCCTGTGGCTATTGTGCGCAGGATTTGGTGTCTACTACTCGCTCGATATCCCGTTCCGAGGCGCATTCTTGGATCTGTTGCCTCGCAACGATCCTCTCATCGATGAATACAAAGAGAACGAGAAATACTCTGGCGATGCCGTCGGCCTCCTCTTTGAATTGCTTGGCGAAGACCCGCAACTTGATGATGTTTCTGAAGTGCTCGCTGACCGTGAAGCTCGCCTCGTGCAGTCTGCAGAAGACGTAGCGGCCCTGCTTCGCGGGAATGAGGAGTTCATTGAGGTCATCTATCTACAAGAAATCCCGGCGAGCATACCAGATCAATACGTTCAGCTGTTCAATCTTGATGACGAGCAACTGGGACGAATCGAGGACAGTGTCGAGCTTGCTCGCTCGGCCATCGGCGGCGGGTCGTTTGGTCTGTTCACAGAGGACATGCTCAGTTCTGAGTACGCTAGCGTCGGAAGCCTGGATAAGGTCTACGAACTGATTTCAGACCAGTTCAATCGAGCCTTGCTGTCGGGACAGCTCTCGCTGGGTGAGAGTTCACTGGGAGGCAATCCTCTCGAGGATCAATTGGGTCTTATCATCTCGCTCAATGATGGTGTCCTCCAGACGCTGGATGGCCTGGACCATCTGCCAACAGTCACGGGTGCGGTCAACGATCTAAGCGGCATATTCAATCCTGAATCTACAGAAGCTCTGCGCAGGCCGCAGCCCTTCATTACACCGAATCGCATGATGCTGTTCATGGTCATCAAGCCACGTTCTCCATCTCAGGATGGAGTCGAGTATTCCCAGCTAGTGACGACGATGGTGGAAGAGGGCATTGAAGCATCAGGCGTCCGAACACGTGGCATTCGCGTGCGGCAAACGGGGACGTATGCGTTCAACACGGCGACCACAGCCGCCGTGAACAAGGACATGCTGCGAACGACCATCATTTCCTCGATTGGCGTTTTCGTCATCTTCATCATCGCCTTCGGATCCTTTTTCTATAGCATCATTGCTGTCATCCCACTGTTGGTCAGTGTTATTCTGACGATGGCCTGGGCGAAGTTTGCTGTGGGTGGATTCAATTTGGTTACGACGTTCCTTCCCGCGCTGGTGCTTGGGCTAGGCATTGACTACGCCATCCACATTATCTCGCGATATGCTGAGGAGCGAGGCAAGGGACATTCGCTGAACCGATCACTGAAGACGGCAATCGTAAACAAAGGCAAAGCCTCGCTGTTTGCAGCCATCACAACGTCGCTTGTGTTTGTTGGGCTCTTGACGTCGCGGTCACGCGCTCTCTTTGAGATGGGAGCCATCACCAGTGTTGGCGTTATGCTGGCATTCCTGACGACGCTGTTTCTCCTGCCTTCCTTGATCACGCTTGCGCACTACCTGTTCAGGATTCGAAGAAAAGAAGGGATCATTGGTCGCGCACCGCGCATGACGGGGTTCTTCCAACTGATCACTGGGCGTGCTCGGGCCATATTTGTCATCATTCTCATTCTCACGTTCTTCGTTACTTTCCAGGCAGCACGAACGTCCTTTGAGTTTTCGAGTACAGATCTGATCCCCAGGGTCGAATCGCAGGAAGTCGCTGAAATCCTGCAAGAGAGCTTCACGAGCAGAACACCTGGCGTAGGCAGTGTCTTCACATTCTATGCATCAACAGGGGAGGAGCTTAACGAGGCGGTGGCCAAGCTTTCTGATTATGAGCAGCAATGGGCGGAGTTTGGATTGCCTCCGATCATTGAGGCCGTCGAATCGCCTCTTGACGATTTGCCTGTCAACTTGACCGAGCAACAGAAGATCCTAAATGCCCTTGATATCAGTGCATACATCGCACAGCTCGACATTCTTAGCGCAAGTCTGGCGGGTCAAAGCAATGTGCTGGCACAGACGCGCACGGTACTTGCCCAGTTCTCATTCCTTCAGTTCGCAGCATCCGCAAACGGCGAAGTCGGGGTAGGGATACAAGGCAACCACATCATGCGGCAACTTCGCGACATTCAAGATGTCGTCGGTCGGACGGACGTGGCTGAAGCGTCTGAGCACCTGGATGCATTGCGGGCAGCACTGACGGCTCTGGATGTCAATCTGCAACAAGTGCGCGACTTGCCACCTGCAGAGGACCTCTTGCGCGAAGTCCTTCTCGCCTACCCTGAAGCGCTTCGCTCCCGCTATTTGACATCGGACGGACGATTCGTCATTCAGGCACGGGTGAGTCGTGAGATTTTCGATGGCGACAACATGGACAGCTTCAATCGGTTCGCTGCCTCGTTCTCTGATGACTACTTCGGCATGCCTCTGGTCGTGCAGCAACTAGAAGACTACATGAAGCGCGACTTCTACCTGTCCACAGGAATTGCCATCCTGCTCATTCTTGTCATAGTCTGGGGAAGCTTGCGTGGCTGGATGCGCGCGCTGTTGGCCGCGGCACCTCTTGTGCTGGGTTACATTTGGATGCTTGGCGGAATGCGGTTGATGGCGATGGACTTCAACTTCCTTAGCATCACGATCTCGCCCCTGCTGATAGGAGTTGGCGTGGACAACGGCATCCACATCCTTCATCGAACCATGGAGGAAGCGAGACTTCGAAGAGAGGGGGCAATAGAGCGCGGCGTGGGCGCGACAGCAATCTCGGTGATTGTGACGTCTCTGACGACGATGCTTGTGTTCGCAAGCTTGCTGGTAGCACGTACGCCAGGACTACGAATGCTAGGCGCATCGGCGCTACTGGGAATCGGCTTCGCTCTTCTGTTCAGCCTTTTGTTCTTGCCGGCGGCACTCAAGGTTGAGGGTGGGAAGCGGGTATAATGCAGCAAGCGGCGCAGAACGAAGGGAAGTGACGAGTGTGAGCACTTATACATATATTGGCTTTGCCATGAGCCTTGTCGCGGCTATCGTGATGGGCTTCTTGTTGGGCGGTATCCCACGCAAACGCAGAGAAGGAGAACTCCTTGCCACTGCCCAGGAAGACGCTGAGCGGCTCAAGAAAGAGATCATTCTTGAGGGCAGGCAGGAGATTCAATCGCTCCGAGAAGAGCATGAGGAACGCGCGAAGCGCCGCGACGACGATCTGGCGCGATCAGAAGAGCGAATCCTGCGCCGAGAAGACCGACTGAGCCAGAAGGCCACCTATCTTGAGAAGATCGAGATCTCCCTTCGTGCGGATGAGGAGGTTCTTGAGAAGCTCAAAGACGAAGGCACGCGCTTGTTAGAAGACGGCAAGATGCAGCTTGAGCGCGTCGCAGGTTGGACCCGACAAGAGGCGCAGGATCAGCTGCTGAAGGTTGTCGAGAGTGAGTCGCAGCGGTTCTTCTCTCGGAAGATCGAAGCGATCGAACAGCGAACCAAAGATGAAGCCGAACAGCGCGCGGCCCACATCCTTGCTACGGCTGTGCAACGATACGCCTCCGAGTATGTTGAGGAGAATACGGTCAGCACGGTAGCTCTTCCATCCGAGGAGTTTAAGGGCCGCATCATTGGGCGTGAAGGGCGCAATATCAAGACGTTCGAGGCCTTGACGGGCGTCGAGTTGCTGGTCGATGACACGCCGGAAATGGTCGTTCTGTCCTGCTTCCATCCTATCCGGCGAGAAGTGGCGCGAATGGCGCTCATTCGATTGATTGAGGACGGCCGCATTCATCCAGCGCAGATCGAAGAGAAGGTTCAACGTGCGCAATCTCGGCTGGCCGAGCGAATCAAGGAAGAGGGTCGCAAAGCTGCATTTGATCTGGGTATCGATCTTCATCCCGAATTGTCGACGTTACTTGGGCGACTGCGCTATCGTACAAGCTACGGCCAGAACCAGCTTACGCACTCGATCGAAGTCAGCGGCATTGCCAAGGCGCTGGCTGAAGAGCTGGGCGTCGACGCCAACAAAGCGAAGCGTGCTGGATTGCTCCACGACATCGGCAAGGCAGTCGATCACGAAGTCGATGGACCGCATGCCGCGATCAGCGCAGATATGGCACGTCGATATGGCGAATCCAAGGAAGTTGTTCAGGCGATTGCGGCCCATCATGAGGACATCGAACCCAGTGGGATCATTGACATCATCATCCAAGCAGCGGACACGCTATCGGCAGCCAGGCCAGGCGCACGGCAAGAAATGTACGAGCGCTATATCCAGCGATTGCATGACTTAGAAGAACTGTGTCGTTCGTTCCCGGCAGTGCAGGAAGCCTTCGCTCTCCAAGCGGGCCGCGAGGTGCGCGTTATGGTTCATCCAGATCGCGCAAACGATGACGTGTCAGCGAAACTCGCGTATGACATCGCCCGGGCGATTGAAGAAGAGCTGAACTACCCGGGTGAGATTAAGGTCAACGTGATCCGGCAAACGCAGTACACAGAGAATGCGAAGTAGCTGCAAAGAGCAATAGGAGACGATGTTGACCACATTACGCGTGTCATCGCATTCAGATCCGAGTGCGACTGCAGGTGCGATCGCCAATGGCATGCGCGAGATTGGCAAGGCTGAGATACAGGTCATCGGCCCTCGTGCCGTGAACCAAGCGGTCAAGGCCATTGCCATTGCCAGGGGATATGTTGCTGCCTCTGGCATCGATCTGTACTGTGTGCCAAGCTTCATGAATATCGACATGGCCGAGACCGAGCAGGAGAAGACGGGAATACAACTTTCGATCCGATCTCGCCACGGCATTGCGCATAGAGAGTGAGAGGGCGCAGAGCTAGGATATGAGGATGAGGTTGTTCCGGCATCCGTGGGTCTGTACCATGTTGCGGCAAGCCAATCGGGAATTAAGGAGTGACAACTGCAATGTCAGGTTTCTTCAAAAAGTATCAGAAGGCAATTATCTGGGTGATCGTTGTTGCGTTTTTCGTGGGTGGAGTTGCCCTCGTCTCGCTGAATCAAGCTGGCGTATTCAATAATCAGCCAACCGACACGGGGCCAACTGCGGCAACTATTGCCACTGTCAATGGAGAGGCCGTTCCCACCGAATTGGCGACGCGAGCAGCAACCTCGATTCTGAATCAATACAAGACCTACTACGAGAGTGTTGGTCAAAGCATGAACGACCTTACCTCTGGCGCCAAGGGAGCCCTCTTCTTGCTGGAGATTCGCGTGCAGGGGTTGAATCGGACGATCCAACACGTGCTGTTCGGCCAGGCTGCCCGCGAGCGCAAGATCCAAGTGGCTCGATCCGATATCAACGCTGCTTTCGCGACGCAGTACAACGACCTCCTAGAGAGCAACAACGTCACAGAAGAAGATCTTGAGCAGATGCTAACGCAGCAGCAGCAATCGTTGTCTGTGTTCAAGGACTCGATCCGAGCGGATGTGGAGATTCAATTGCGTGACGAAGCGCTTCAAGCGGACATCGTTGGTGACATCTCTCCGTCGGACGAGGATCTTGCACAGTACTTCGAGGCCAACATTTCCCTGTATGACAATCCCGAAAGCATCCGAGCCTCGCACATTCTGGTTGCAGATGAATCGACAGCCCAAGACCTCTATGAACAGCTTCAAGCTGGCGCTGACTTTGCCGAGCTGGCTCGTGAGTACTCGAACGACGCGGGGACGAAAGATAGCGGCGGAGATGTGAGTTGGTTCGAGCGCGGAATGATGGTTACTGAATTTGAGGACGCAGCGTTTGCACTTGGCATTGGAGAGATCAGCTCGCCTGTCCTTACGTCCTATGGATACCACATTATTAAACTCACAGACCGAACTGCAGCCTCAGTGCCTTCACTTGAGGACATCAAGGACACAGTCCGCGATGGCTACATCGCAGAACAAGAAGCCAGTCTGTTCTCGGAATGGTACACAGATCTCTACAACTCATCAGAGATTGAGATTCTCGATCCATTGCTCAATGCCTACTTGATGCAGGGCGAGGATCTCGATCTGGCTCTTGCAGAGTATGAACGACTGCTTGCTGACAACGAAGTAGGAGATTCGTATTTCGAGTATTACATCGGCAGAGCCTATGAGACTCGCATGAGTCAACTGGCGAGTGAGAAGATTGCGCTTGAGGCGATTGTAGACCCGACAGAAGAGGATCTAGTGCAAATCGAAGCGCTCGCCGAACTCCAACCACAACTCAAGGCAAAGGCGCTTGAGCACTATCTGAATTCGCTCAAAGAAGACGCAGTGGAAGTTGATGACGCGTTTGTGAATCGAGTACTTCTGCTCGATCCCAATAGCATTGACGCTCGCTATATCCTTGGCGAGCTGTATGCGGATCGCGGAGACATACAGAACGCGGAAGCGCAGTTCTCTGCGATCATTGCAGATGCGCCTGGATACATTCGCGCATACATCGCATCCGGTGACTTGGGCGTGAAGGTAGGAGAGCTTGACAAGGCGATTCTCCGCTTTGAGAATGCTCTGGCTCTCGATCCGCGGGATGCCAGCACGCGCGCAGGCATTCTGTCTAGCCTCGCCAGTGCACATATCGGTCTTGGGCAACTTGATGAGGCAGCGCTCTATATCGAGCAGACAGAAGGCTTGGATCCAGGCAACTCGGAGCTCTACATTGTGCGAGGCGACCTCGCTGCTGCGCAGCTTGCTGAGGCCGTGGGCGAGCGAGATGCGCTGGAGGCAATCGAGGGGCGGACGAGTGCGCAGGATCTTCAGCTTGCAGAGGTGAAGGGGCGCATTAATGCACTCGCTGACTTGGCCGTCGGGTATTATGAAACGGCCATTCAGTTCGTGGGAACGATGCTTGATCTGCGTCTTCAACTTGGACAGGTCTATCTGCTCTCGGGTCGATTCGGCGATGCCGAGGAAGCGTTCCGAGGCGTGCTGGCTCGGTCACCCTATCGTGTGGAAGCCTATGAAGGACTGGCGGCCCTGCAAATTGCCCAAGACAACATCGAAGGGGCGCTAGAGAATCTCTACGCTGGATACTCTCGATCATTCAATGATCAAGAGAAGGGACGCATCGCGGCTGCGATTCTTGAGTACGCACCAGATGATGTGGCGATAAGGCTTGAGTACGCCGGCATCCTGGCAGATCAATCAGCGTGGAGTTCCGCCATTCGAGAGTACGGTGCGGTCCTTGCATCAGCACCTACGCAGGTCGAGGCCTACTTGGGCATTGCCGATGCCTATCGAGCTCGGCAGGAGAACTCGGCAGCTCTCGACTATCTCCGACGTGGAATCAACTACGCAGCGCTCGACTCGCAGAAAGAGGCCCTTTACGTAGCGATCATTGAAACCATGCAGACCCTGCAGGGCGTTGGTCAGCCTTTGACTGGCGAAGGTCTCAATACGCGCATTGAACTTGCTCGTCTCTATCTCAAGCAATCCCGGAGCGCCAAGGCTCTTGAGCAGCTTGAGCTGGTTCAAGTCGATATCCCAGACTATCGATTGGATGAGGTAAACGCCCTCATCATCGAAGCCGGAGGTGCCGTCCAGCTGCCCGTCGAGGATCTTGAGGATGAGGCGACGGATGAGATTCCTGCGAGCGAGGACGCATCAGACGCCGCTTCGGATGACAGCTAGCGACAAGTTTAGCGATCTGGTCGATCGCATTGCACAATTACGCGATCCCACGGACGGATGTCCGTGGGATCGCGCACAAGACCACGTCTCTTTGCGCCCCTACATGCTGGAAGAAGCCTATGAAGCCATTGCTGCCATCGATTCAGGCCACCCAGACGCTCTGAAGGATGAGTTGGGCGATGTCCTGCTTCAAGTGGTTCTGCATGCGCAGATTGCCTCAGAGGAAGGGACTTTCTCAATAAGCGATGTGATAGATGGATTGCGTAACAAGCTCACGCGCCGTCATCCGCACGTGTTTGGCGATGCGGCCAGCGATCTGCCCACCATCCTCCAACGCTGGAACGAAATCAAACGCCAAGAACACCGGCACGCAATGACATTGCCTCCGCTTGTTGAGGCACGAAAGCTGGTGGACGAACGTGTCGTCCGCAACGGAGAATCGCTAGATCGCGAGGGATTGAGCCCGGAGCAAGAGGCCGGATTGGGTATCCTCTTTGCCATCTCCGAGTCGTGGAAAGCGGGATTCGAGCCCGAGATTGCGCTGCGCAAAGCCATGGACGTGGTGAGGGGCGCACCAGAGGAGATCTCATGAACGACGCGCTTGTCTATTGGCTGGCGACATCTGAGGAAGAGATTCACTTCATTGATGCCATCATCAGCGCCTACGATGGCATGGCTGCAATTCGCCGGGACTTCCGGTTGATCAACGGACAAGCCATGTACAAAGTCTACGTGTCAGAGGGCATGGAAGACGAGTTCCTAGACGTCATGAATCGCTTGCGCGAAACCTCGGCCATTACCAACCTCCTGCGAGATGATGATCCTGCGCTTGCGCCCGTCTGAGACGGCCAACTCGATCCTTGGCATTGACTACGCGCGGCTCCGAACCTTGGGGCAACAGGCGCTCTTGTTTGACTTCGATGGAACGTTGGCTAGGAAGGGGGCCTCGTGCATGCCAGCAGTCTCTCTATCCTTATTGGCTGAGCTGGCTGAGATGGGATTTCGCATCGCCATCCTGACCAATCGCCGATCTACAAGGACGATTGCCAACATCACGGTTCCCATCATGTATCATGCGCGGAAGCCTCGACGTGCCGGGTATCTTGCTCTTCTTCGAGAACTTGCCTCAGATCCAGCCCACTGCACGATGATTGGCGATCGCACCCTGACAGATGTCCTCGGCGGTAATCGGATTGGCATGTACACGATTCGTGTTCGTCAACATCCTTGTGAGTGTCCATAGGACATTCTTCAGACGTAGGCGAAGCCGATACCCCCACGAGATAGCCGGCGCCTTCGGCGGAGTGCAAAGGGATTGTCTCCCCAGCTTCAATCGTAATCTTCCGTTCTCTTAAGGCTTGAACAATGGCGTCTGGCAAGTGAACCTTTCCCCGTTCTCAACGCTTACAAGCATGGGGAATGAATCGACCCTGCAAGACACGGAAGGAGATGGGAATGAAGACGACGAATCTGGTATCACTAAGCGCCATTTCAACAGAGGATTTCTGGGAGATTCTTGAAACTGCGCGCATCCTGAAGCTTGAATCAAAGGCCGGAGTCCGGCACGACATGCTGGCTGGCAAGACATTGGGAATGATCTTTCAGAAACCCTCGCTTCGGACGCGTGTGTCCTTCGAGACGGGAATGTGGAAACTGGGCGGACATGCCATCTATCTCGGCCCCTCTGATATCAAGCTTGGACAGCGTGAGACCACAGAAGACATCGCGCTCAATCTGTCGAGATACGTCGATGGCATCATGGCTCGCGTGTTTGAGCATCAGACGATCAAGGATCTGGCTGAACATGCTACCATCCCCGTCATCAATGGGCTGTGCGACGTCTATCATCCCTGTCAAGGATTGGCCGACTTTCTTACGATCTGGGAGAAGAAGCGTTCGTTCGATGGTCTGACCTTGACTTTCATCGGCGACGGGAACAACGTGGCACACTCTCTCATCAATGGTTGTGCCAAGGTGGGCATGGTGTTTCGTATAGCCTGCCCCAAGGGCTTTGAGCCGAACGAGGCGATTGTTGCGGGCGCACGTGAGATGGGTGCAAGCATCGAGATCTTCCATGACCCGCGCGAAGCGGCAGTGGGTGCCGATGTCTTGTACACCGACGTCTGGGTCAGCATGGGACAAGAAACCGACACATCGTCCAAACAGAACGCCTTTGAAGGATTCACTCTCGACGAGGGTGTCGTGGCGCTTGCCCACAAGGACGCAATCATCCTACATTGCCTCCCAGCTCACTATGACGAAGAGATCACCTACGGAGCATCTCGCAGCAAAGGGAGTGCGATCTTTGATCAAGCAGAGAATCGAATGCATGCGCAAAACGCGGTACTGGCCCTACTAATGGCCTAGGAGGCGATGATGGCATCTGGAGGAGTGGCTGGCTCGGACGCCAAAGGGGATTGTCTAGTACGTGCAGAGTCCGCAGGCACGCCGGGTCTTACGATCACGACCAAGGCGCAAGAGCTTGTCGAGGATGGCATCAGAGCCGTCGTGGAACCGATGCTGGCTCACTTTGGGACGCCTGATCTTGCAGTTTCCGTAGAGGATTTTGGATCACTCGATTACGTGCTGGCAGCGAGAACTGAGATGGCACTGCGAGGGGCTCTGGCAATAGATGCGCTGTCTCTAGCGGCTTCGTTCACGCGCAAGGCCAGCGAATTCGATCGCCCTCGCCGAAGCCGCCTGTACGCACCCGGCAACAACCCGCACCTGCTGGCTGGCATCGAGGTTCATGGTTCCGATTGCGTTCTGCTGGATCTGGAGGACTCTGTTCCCCTGAGCGAGAAGACGTCGGCGCGCATTCTGGTAAAGCACCTTCTCGGAGCCGTCGACTTCCCGCAAGAAGTGTGGGTTCGCATCAATGGACTCGACGCTTGCGGCGAAGACGATGTGCGCGAGGTTCTTTACGGACGACCCAACGGCGTGTGCTTGCCCAAGACTGAGTCTGCTTCAGACGTGACGCGACTGTCCGCCTTGCTCAATGATGTGGAAACCGCGTTGGGGATGGAGCCTGGATTCACCAAGATCATGCCGATCATCGAAACGGCGAAAGGTGTCTTGCACTGCGAGGAGATCGCATTGGCCGATCCGCGCATTGTCATGATAGCGTTTGGCGCAGAAGACTACACGCGCGATGTGGGGGCGATCCGATCGAGACCGTCACTCCTATTCGCTCGCTCGATGATTGTTGCTGCTGCAGCTGCAGCCGGAATTCAGGCTTCAGATACCGTGTTCGCCGACTTGGGTGATGACGAGGGATTGGCCAAGGAGACGGCGCTTGCCCGGGAACTTGGATTCGATGGCAAGGGGGCCATTAATCCACGGCAGTTGGCTCCCATTCATCGAGCCTTCTCTCCCACAGAAGATGAGGTGGCGTATGCGCAGCGTGTCGTGGAAGCAGCGCAGGAGGCTGAACGCGCTGGCTCAGGCGCTGTCTCGCTAGAAGGCAAGATGATTGACAAGCCTGTGCTTGAGCGGGCGAAGCGACTCATCAAATATGCGCAACAGCTCAACCCAAGGGGGAATGTAGCATGAAGAACGCCATCGGTCGCGAGATCCCTGAGCGCATCGGCTCCCGTGACGTCTCTCTCTATCAGGCCGCCTTTGCCACCCTGCGCTGTGATCGCAAGGCGGCTCGTTATCAGAAGGGGGCGCCGCAGCACGAAGACAAGGTGTTGCACTCGATTGAAGCGGCCATCGAAGCCACCGGCTTGTCGGATGGTATGACGATCTCGTTTCATCACTGCTTCCGCGATGGTGATTTTGTCATCAACCAAGTGCTTGACGCCTGTGCCAAGAAAGGGTTGAAGGATCTGCGGCTGTTCCCCACGGCACTGTTCCCGGCTCACGCGGGTGTGATCGATCATATCAAGGCAGGCGTTGTGTCGCGCATTGAAGGGTCGATGAACGGTCCTGTTGGGGCCTTTGTCAGTCAGGGCGGGCAGTTGTCTGAGCCTGCCATCCTGCGATCGCACGGTGGTCGCTGGCGCGCTGTCGAGGCAGGAGACGTAGAGATTGATGTCGCCTTCATCGCGGCACCACAGGCTGACGCCTATGGCAATGCGACGGGCATACACGGCAAGACGCCGTGCGGCCCCATCGCATTCAGCGCTGTCGATGCGCAGTATGCCAAACACACAGTTGTCATCACAAGCGACCTCGCACCCTATCCCGTCTATCCCATGGAGATCCAGCAAGGGTGGGTCGACTACGTGGTCGTTGTGGACGAGATCGGCGATCCTCAGAACATCGCTTCAGGCACGCTTGTGCTCACCAAGTCTCCCACGCGACTGTTGATCGCTCGCATGACGGCCGATGCCGTTGTTCACTCCGGCTACTTCAAGGATGGATTCAGCTTCCAAGGCGGGGCCGGCGGCATTTCCCTGGCTGCTACTAAGTACCTGGGCGACGAAATGGAGAAGGCGGGCATTGTCGGCTCGTTCGGCATGGGCGGTGGCACGAAGATGTTGGTCGAACTGCTGCAACGCGGGCTGATACGCACCATCCTCGACGGTCAGGCATTTGACTTGGATGCCGTTGAATCGCTGCGCGTTGATCCGGCCCACATTGCCATCGACCCCGGCATGTACGCCAACTACGACTCGCGAGGCTGCGCGACCTACCAGCTTGACGCTGCTTTCCTGGGGGCCACAGAAGTCGATCTTGACTTCAACGTGAACGTGAATACGCATTCCGACGGCCAGCTCTTGCACGGCATCGGAGGGCATCAGGATGTTGCAGCGGGTGCAGCGATGACAATGATTACGATTCCTGCGTTGCGTGGACGCATCCCCGTGATTGTGGATGCCGTCACCACTGTGACGACGCCTGGCGAGGTCATTGATGTTATCGTTACAGAGCGTGGCCTGGCCGTGAATCCAGCGCGCGAGGATCTCAAGGATCGATTTCTGGCAGCCGGGCTGCCAGTGCGAGAGTTGGCTGACATCAAGGCAGAAGTCGATGCGATGATTCAGCCGATACGAAGACCCGTGTTTGGGGACGAGGTCATTGCCGCTATCGAGTGGCGTGATGGAAGCATCATCGATGTAGTTCGGAAGGTGGAGGGATTCGAATGAGAGACAAGCTAATCAAGATCCTGCCGGAAATCGAGTGGATTGAGGATGCCGACCTTCGCGAGCAGGTTATTGCAACCTGGATCGACGGGCTTGAGCGTGGTGGCTGGACGCCAGAAGACGTTGCCCGCATGCCGTTCACATTGGTCAAGAAGGTGTCTGCGTCGTTCGCACAGCATGTCCAGAGTGTGACACGCATCTGCGCAGCTGTGTCTGACACGTTCGATGACATCTACGGTGGCGTCGATCTGAAGCTTGATCGGGACATATTGCTGGCTGGTGCCTTGTTGCACGATGTTGGCAAGCTTCTGGAGATGGAAGAGGTTGATGGGGCCTTCCGCAAGAGTGCCGCTGGCAAGCTGGTGCGGCATGCGTTCTCGGGCGTAGCATTGGCTGATGCGCACGGTCTTTCCGCTGCCGTCCAGCACATCATCGGTACGCACTCCAAAGAAGGCGATCCGTTCAAGCGCACTCCCGAATCGATCATCCTCCATTTCGCCGATTTCATGAACTTCGATCCAATCGAGGGGTGAGTGCCATGGGAATGACGTTTGCTCAGAAAGTGCTTGCAGCCAAGGCCGGGCTTGACTCGATCGCTGTTGGCCAGATTGTGGAGATTGAGCCGGATGTGTGTTTGTCTCACGACAACACGGCCGCCATTGCCAAGACGTTCGCCAAGATCGGCATCTCGCATGTCAAGGATCCAGACAAGTTTGTGATCGTGCTCGATCACACGGTGCCGGCGTCTGAAGAGAAATACGCCCAGAACCACAAGGAAATCCGTGAGTTTGTGCAGCTAAACGGCATTCGGCGGTTCTACGACGTGGGCGTGGGCATCTGTCATCAAGTGCTGCCTGAGAAGGGGTTTGCCCTCCCCGGCAGACTCATCCTTGGATCAGATTCTCACACGACGACGTACGGCGCATTTGGCGCGTTTGCAGCCGGAGTTGGCAGATCGGAAATGGCCGTTCTGTACGCCACGTCACGCATCTGGCTCAAGACACCGTCCAGCTTCAAGATGATCGTGCATGGAGAGCTTGAGGAACCCGTGTCTGCCAAGGACCTCATCCTCCACATCATCGGCTCGATCGGTGCCGACGGTGCGCTCTACAAGTCGGTTGAGTACACGGGCGAAGCGATCGAAGCGATGTCGATTGGATCCCGCATGGTGCTGTGCAACATGGCCATCGAAATGGGTGCCAAGAATGGCTACTGCGCGCCAGACCACAAGACCCAAGCGTTCCTTGCCGATCGTGCAGACGGGCCATACACGGCCGTGTTCCCTGATGACGATGCGCAGTATGAGCGGGTACTGGAATTCGATGCCTCAAGCCTCGGCCCGCAAGTGGCTCGCCCTCATACCGTGGACAACGTCAGCCCAGTAGATGTGGTCGCGGGGACGCCGATTCATCAAGCGCTGCTTGGCACGTGTACCAACGGACGACTGGAAGACCTGCGTGTAGCCGCTGCGATCCTAGATGGAAGGAAGGTTGCCAATGGCGTGCGATTGCTGGTGTTGCCTGCGTCGCAAGAGATTCTCTTGGAAGCTCTGGAAGAAGGCATCATCGACACGCTTGTCCGTGCCGGTGGGTTGCTGTTGAATCCTGGTTGTGGGCCATGCTTGGGAGCGCATCAAGGCGTGCTCGCGCCCGGGGAAGTCTGCATTTCGACGGCCAATCGCAACTTCAAGGGCCGAATGGGATCGCGCGATGCCGAGACGTATCTGGCCTCGCCAGCCACAGTGGCGGCGTCAGCCGTGACCGGCGTCATCACCGATCCCCGCGAGTTCTTCTAGGAAACTGCCTTTCTCACGCAAAGACGCAAAGGCCGCAAAGGAAGGGCAATCAAGAGTGAGATGCAAGGAGAGTATGAATCTCGAGCGGCGAGCTCAAGCACGCTGCGAGGGTGTTGCTTGTACCCTCGGACCCGTTCTTCTTGGCGTTCTTTGCGGCTTTGCGAGACACTGGAATGGAAGTTGGAGGCACAATGAACAAAGGAAAGGTCTGGAAGTACGGTGACGACGTCAATACCGACGTCATCTTCCCCGG
>SPBW01000244.1 GCA_004525685.1 Candidatus Atribacteria bacterium | reverse complement strand
TTCACGAAGCTGTCTGAGAACGAAGCCGGTGAGTTATCCAGCACGACACCGCTTTTCGGATGCTCGATGATGCTCGAATCAAGCACTGTCAGCGTCGCATTCTCTGTCATGATCGCAACGTCGCCATTGGCACGAAGCGTCGACCCGTTGGAGACAACGGCTGAACTGGCAGTCAGGTTCAAGGCATTCTCTGTGTTGGTCGAGATCGTGCTCGCCGATATCGTAATCTGCGAGTCGTTCGCGCTCACGCCGGCACCGTTGTTATCCGAGAGGATGCTTCCCACCCACTCCAACGACGAACCATCCAAGATGATGCCATGTGTAGGATGCCTCCTGATGACGGCGTCGTCGCACGAGATGGTCGACGTGGTGGCGTGAATCGCCGATCCTTCGTTGTCCTCGATCTGCGAGCTATGAATCTCTGCTCTGGAATCCACCAGCACGATAACGTCCGCAGGATGCCCGGTGATCGTCGTACCCGAGATCGACAGCGTCCCTTGTGAAGCCACAACCGCGCTTTCGCGGTTGTCGAGCACTTCACAGTCCTGAAGATCCATCGAGCTCAGATCTATCACGAGAGCATTCTCAGGATGATCGCTGACCGTACATCCAATCAGCGTAATCCGAGAGCGCTCCGTCGCAACGACAGCAGACTCGCCATTGCTCTCCAAGATCGTTGTCGTGGCTGTTACGGAGCTTGAATGTGCGCGAATCGCATTCTCTCCATTATCTGAGATCGTGCAGCTCTGGATCGTCACCTTGCTGTTGGTTGCATCAATGGCGTCTGCGCCGTTGTCCACCAGCGTGGAATCCACGATCTTGGCAGACGCGTCTTGCAGGTGAAGTGCATCCTCAGGCTGATCCGAAATCCGAGACGCCTGAGAGATGTTCACAATCCCGCCGACAGCCAGCACACCGTGCTTCTCATTGGAATGGATTTGGCTGGCGACCACATCGACAGCGCCGTCTTCCAGATTGATGCCCCCGTCTCCATTGCCCGTAATGATCGAGGCGGTCAGCAAGCAGGTGGCTCCGTCTGCGCCATAGACACCGTAGGTGCCGTTGTCCTTGACCTCACAATCCGTGAGTTCGGCTGCTGTGCCACTGAGTGCAATCCCATACAGGCGATGGTCGGCAATCGTCGATTCCTCGGCGATGAAGTTGCCATTGAATCCAATGACCCCATTCGCGCCGTTGTCCAGGATGTCTGTGCCGGCAAGCTCGACCGAACTGGATTGAATCTCGATGCCCTCTGTGCCATTGTCGCTGATCGTGCTGCCGCGCAGCTTAACCTCCGAATTCACCTCGGCATAGATACCTCGTTCGTCATTTCCAGAGATCTCAACGATCTCAAGATCCGCTTTGGAGTCTGATAGATGGAGGCCATCCTGCGCGTGCCCTTGAATATCGACACTGGAGACAACCAATGTGGAGAGAGTGGCCAGAATGCCGTGAATGTCGTTGTCACGGATCGTGCATCCCTTGATCTCAAGGAACGTATTGGCCAGCTCAACGCCACTTTGACCGTTGTCGAAGATCTCGCTGCCATCGACCACACGCACCACGGAGTTCGACGCATCAATGGCTTGCAGCGTATTGTCAGACAGCGTGGTCGCTCGAATATCTGCGGTCGAATCCTGCAGGAAGACGCCGACTCCTGAATGGCCTGTAACTGAGGTATTCAAGAGTGTGATGCGCGATCGCTCACTGCCCGCTGCACCGGCCATGCCGTTGTCGGAAATCTCGCCATTCTCAAAGCTCGCCTGCGTGAACGAGAGGAGCATGCCGTAGGCATCGTTGTTGGTGATCGTGCAGTCGACGAACGTTGCACCTGACGAGTCACCGGCAATTCCACTTCCCGCGTTCCCGGAAATCAATACGGCTGTAGCGCCAATCGACGCTTTCGAGAGCTCGATGCCGTGCGATTGTCCGTCGCGGATTTCGCCACCATCCATCACCACAACAGATCGATCCGCTGACAAACCCACGCCCGTGCTGCGAAGGATCGTTACCTCTTCGAGATTCGCAGCAGAGTTGCGAAGATCGATCCCCTCTCCGATATGGTCAGTGAACGCGCAGTCGACCAGTGATGCTGTGGAGTCCTGCGCCTCCAATCCGGTAATCCCGTTTGACGCGAACGTGCACTTCAAGAGATCGGCCGTCGAATTCACAAGGTCAATGCCATGCTGTTCGTTGCGCGAGATCGTTGACTCGACCATCACCACCACAGCCACGTCCGTGCCAATCCCGTGCGGCGCATTGTCAGTAATCGTGCATCGCAGGAAGTCCCCAGAGCTGGTCGTGAAGTAGGCACCGTTCTTAGGGTGATGGGTGAACGTCGAATCTGTCATCGTTGCGCTGGAGTTGTTTTCGGCATAGAGACCGGCAATGCCGTTGGCATCAAACACCGTTCGCAGCACATCAATCAGCGCGTTATCTAGGAGCACGCCGTTGTTCACGTTGTCTTTCACTCGGCTGTCGATGAGCGAGAGTCGTGCCTTCTGCTCAAACACGCCCTCTGCTTGGTTCTCCAGAATGTCCGAATCCCTCACCGTAGCGAATCCGCCCAGCATATGCAGGCCGTGTACCTGCTGCTGTGTCAAGGTGGCGCCATCGAGCATCGATTCGGACTCAACCAGGGAAACGCCGTCACGCAAGTTTCCGGTTGCCGTGCTGTCGGAGAAGTCGAGGTAGCTCTCTTCGACGAGTACGCCATCCATGTCGTTTTGAGCGAAGCTCGATTGGTTGCGGATTGTCAGTGTCGAGTCGTTGATGGCATGCGCCCCATGTTGGTGGTTCTCATCAAGCGCGCTGGCATCGATGATCCCGATCGAAGCATCGACGAGGAATCCATCCAGCCCGTTTGTGTAGACGCGCGATCCATTGGAAACTGTGACTGTGCCTCCGCCTAGAACGTGAACGCCATTGGCGCCATTGGCGTAGACCTGGCTACTCGAGACAACGGCCGACGAGACGACGACGGCAACGCCATCGATCCCATTGCCGTTGACTGTGCT
>SPBW01000233.1 GCA_004525685.1 Candidatus Atribacteria bacterium | reverse complement strand
TGGGACGAGCTGGAAGCCAAAGCCTCCTAGAGAATGGCAGGGTTCCGAACGCACCCTGTCCACAGAGGATTCCTGCATCCAGTAGTGTGTCACTCAAACTCCGCTGAAGCGGGTATTGGCAAGCCCTCGTACCCATTCCTCAAACGTGCCAACTGACGCTCGCAACCCTCTCAGATCCGCTTCAGTTGCTGTTCCTGCCTGATCATAGACGAGGCTATTCCGCTTTCGCCGCGCTTGGTCGAAGTGCGCAATGATCGGACGCAGGTCCTCGTGCACGAGGTCGTGGGTCGCACGAAACGTCTCTCTGTGGTGTCCGGCATGCCCGATGCGAAGATCGTTCAATCGAAGTACGATGGTCGCAAGTTGAAGCCCTGCGTTGTAGAGGAGCTGGAATCGAATGTCTGGATGAAGATCGTCACGATCTGCCTCCGACCGATCCCGGGCGACGATACCCAGAAGATTCTCGATTTCCTGTCGTGAGGTTGACTGTTTCTTCACCATATCACTCGCGTCCCAGTTGCTGTAGCTCAATCGCATGCCCAATAAGCATGATCTTCGGCTCGCGCAGAAGCGTAGTGGCAAAATGGTCGCCAGACTCCAGCCGTGCAGACCACTCCTTGGGAGTAAACACGGTAGCGTTAATCTCGCGCCCTACGAAGTCCTCCAGCTCCCTCAGCATGGCAGAGGAGTCCTTCGGAGCGATCATCCCGATCAGGGCAAGATCGATGTCGCTTGCCGCAGTCTCGTCTCCTTTGGCGATCGAGCCATAGATGAACGCCGCCTCAACCTCAATAGCGTGTCGTTGAGAGAGTGCATTTCGTAGTAAGTCGCCCAATCCAACCGTCTTCAGGAAGATGGCTTTGAGGTCAGCAGCGATGGGGTTCTCGGAGTTGAGAACGAAGTAAACAGAATTGCCGCGCTTCTCGCGCTTCAGAATCTCGATCTCAACCAAGCTGCCAACTGCTCGTTGAACCGAGCGCACGGCAAGCCCAGTCTTCTGGGCAATCTCGCGAAGATAGTACTCACTGCCTGCATTCAGCAGGAACAGCGACAGGACCTTAACGCGAGCATCTGAACCGAAGAGTTTCACAAGCATCTGCGATCACCGTATGCGTAGTTTATACGATCGTATGCATGTTGTCTACACGGCGAGTCATTAAGCAACCGCTGACTTACCCTTTTCAGCACTCGAAACTGCGCTCTACGCACGGAAGGAGGACTTGGAAGGGAAGGCAGGCTGAGCGATCGACCTGAGCGCTTGGAGATAAGCTACCGTCAGGCACGCACGATCTATCTCAAGATGCTCTCAATTGTCGAAGCATCATCTGAACATCCTCAGGGAGCGGCCATTGGCAGCGCTGCAGCCGATTGTAGAAGGTCATATGGCTCAAAGACAGTTGCATAGAAACCTCTCTTGGGATGCGCCGTCGTGAAGCATGTGAAACGCTAGGTCATGTTCCTCGATGCAATAGAGCTTCCCAGGTTTTGAACCCTCGATCAGCCGAATATCCAACTTCTCGCGCTTCGAGTGCAGCCTGAATCCTACGATGTTCCGAAATCGGAGAAGATCCGTGTAATGCGTGATTCGCAAGTGATACGCCTGCTTGTGATTTCGCCTGACAGGTGCGCCTCCCGCTATGATCCTGCATTGAATCCCACGCGCTCGAAGCCAATCGCGCATTCCTGCAAGGATTTCTCTGTCAGTATTTGTTATGTCGATCCTATAGCCTGAGATGCATCCGTCTGCATCAGCGAAGCCGCTGATGTAGTCTGCGGTGATCTCGCTGAGCCTTGGCATTGAGTCCTCCGTATGTCTTCGGTCGTCTACTCTCTAAGGCACAGTATGAATGGTCCGTCACTAGAAGTGAAGATAGATGGCGCAGTTCGAACCAAGCTTCCTCGACCAGCTAGTCAGGCAACTGAGTAGCCATCTTCTCGACGATCAACAGGAACTTGACTTTGGATGCTGCGCCCATGCTCTGGAACTTCGGCACTGGATAGGGGATGACTGTTGAAGGCTCTCCCTTCATCTGATTCAAGAACTGAATGCTATTCAGGCCACTGAGCAGCATGCTTATCTTGCGCTGTACTCATATCGACAGTCAGACGATAACGCTGAGGATATCGTGCCTCCTTGAAGGCAAAGCATGCTTTGCCTTCGTCTCAGCTGCGTCTACGGAATGGGCGAACTGTGGAAACGTCAGTCTGAAAGGATGAAGTTGCGCGTTGCAGGACCCGATTCCATTCGCGTACAAGACTTGAAACGACCGCGGGTCACGATGGATGCAAAGCACCCAGGAGTACTGGCAGTGTGAGGAGAGCCTGCTCGCTGCGACTCTCCAGAAAGGGGAGTACATCATCGGCGATCTTGGCGAAGTCCATCTGCCGAAGCCGAAGTTCCACAGCCGCTTTCCACGTCTCGCCTGTTACCGCCAACCCCTCCCAGTTGGTTTGGACGAGGGCATTCCCCAGGAGTGCTATATTAGGGATCAGGGTGTCAGAACGGGACAGATACCACAGCAAGTCGTAGATGTCGCGCCCTTTCGTGTAGTGCCTTGAGAGAACGGCATGGACCTTGCCTGCCATCAACGACGGCAGGGCGTGATGGCGAATCGCAATGAGAAACTCACGATTGATGACAGTCGTTTCCAGGTTCGCGCCAGCGGGTGGCGACGTGTCAACCTCAATCTTGATCGACAGCTTCTGTGTCGCATGAGGGCTCAGCCCACACTCAGCCAACAGACCCGGGAAGCGTACGAATGCAGAATGGACGGGCGTGCCTTCATGAGGATGAATCGAGACCTCAAACCCTGCCTTGACCAGGTCTTCCCTCACCCGATCCAAGAGTCGCTGGAAGTTGTATCCCTCGGGCATTTCCAACGAGAAGTCAAGATCCTCGGAATATCGACGAAGGCCATAGAGAAATCGAAGCGCTGTTCCGCCGACGAACGCCAGCTGCTCGAAGGAACGTACCCTCTGAAGCGATGAAAGGATATGTGTTTGCAGATATTCTCGAAGGACATTCTTCTTGGCCTCAGGCGGTGCCGCACGAACCAGTTGCAGTGCTCGATCCTTCATGTCAGATCATACTCCCTGAGGAACTGCTCTCTGTGGCGCAGGAATCGTTTTGTGCTCAACAGT
>SPBW01000237.1 GCA_004525685.1 Candidatus Atribacteria bacterium | reverse complement strand
GATGGAATAGGCGTGTTGAAGAACTTGGTGCAGTAGAGAGACTTCTCACAGCTGCTCGATGCCCTACAATGAGGAGAAGGTTGGGTGATGTATATGCGTCATCAACTAGTGGGCTTGGCTCTTGGCAGTCTGGTTGTGGTTCTACTCGGAGCGCTCTGCACGGGGCAAGTGAGCCTGGAGTTCGATCTGCCGCATCTGTTGATTAACGAGATCGAGATCAATCCTGCGGGCTTTGACACGGATCGTGAGTGGGTCGAGTTGCTCAATCCAACAGTTGAAGCGATCGATCTGATGGGATGGCAGATCTCCTACTCCTATCGCGAAGAGGGCTATCTCGTTCTGTCTGAGACATCGCTTCTTATTCAGCCGGGGAAGAGATATGTGTTTGTCTATCCGGGATTGAGGCTACGTAATTCAGAGGCTCACGTCTTTCGCCTGCTAGATCCTGATGGCAACGTTGTAGAAGAGACGGCGCCATTCATGGATGAAGCAGACGATGATTCGACGTGGCAGCGGTTTCCCGACGGCGGAGACCCTTTGTTCCCGGACTTGTGGTTCTTCCAAGAGAGCTCGCGTAACAAGACCAACGGCTAGCCGCCTGCGAGAGACTGACTAGAAGTGAAGCGTTGTGCGATCGGTGTGTTCTTCTTGGGCAGCTTCCAGAATCACTCTCATCGCGTCGTGTAAGAACACGATCACGCCCCGCCCAAAGCCATCTTCGTCGGAGCCTGAGTAAACGGTGCCGACGAACGATTGATCGTAGGTCTCAAGCTGTTCGAGGATGTCTCCACTGTTCGCGGGCGTCGGAATAGAGAAGGCCCTCACCGTGAGCCCCCACGTCACGATGATTGGCTGATCTTCGGTTCCCCAGTTGTTCTCAACGCCGGTCTCTGGAAGCAGGATGATAGAGACGGGGTAGTCGTCTTGCGTCTTGGCGTGTTGAGAGAACAGGCTCGTAACGGAGATGCCTTCGGCAAGCACTTCGTAGGACTCGATGGCCTGCTGCAGAAGCACCAGCTCCGCAAGTTCCTCATCGGTCATTCCCGACAGATCGGCTGCTTGGGCTCCGCTCCAATCCACCAGTCGCAGTCCCACTGGAAGCGATTGTGGCGCGAAATAGGAGAAGTCTCGTTCTGCACGTAGCCCATTGGCGAGATCTTCAATCGAAACGCGCCCACCGTATTGCATGCCCGCCGCGATCACGACGGCCTGTGATGCGGAGTAGATACGTTCAGCGGCGTCACGCTCGCGAGCGTTCTTGGTGTACTCGTACAACACGGTCTTCACGCCAGCTTCAATCGAGAACACCTGCCACTCAATACGCAGTTTCATCGTGTCAGGAACCTCGTCGTAGGCAAGGCCGATATTGAACACGATGGCCGGAAGCCCGGTGTCGTAGTCAGCTACAACCGTTGCCGTCCATCCAGTTTCTTCCCATTGGATTGCAGCCGCGGACATCGAGGCAGCTGCCATCATCAGAGCGGTCAGAACAAGCCATCGTTTCATACTGTACCTCCGGCAAAGGTTATACCGTGTGTTGGCGTGTCTTGACCAGCGAGCGCGGGCGAGCATTGCCCGAGCAGGCTGCCCCGGATAAGGTCTTTCCCATGACTCAGCAATTCACACCGGCCGACGTCCTCCTGATTTTCGACTTGGACGGCACGCTCAACCAGACCGAAGCCACATTCCTCCCCACAATGAAGGCCGCCTTTGCCCAACACGGCATCCCGTATGTCGGCGACACAACGATCCTGAAGCAAGTAGGAGAGACGTTCCCCGATTTCTTACGTTGGCTGGCAGGTCAAGGATTCCCAGATGACACGGACGCACTTGCCGCTGAGATTTCGCGATATGAGTTTGAGTCGATCGCAGCCAGTGGTGAACTCTATCCGCAAGTAGAAGAGATACTACGAGACCTGAAGAAGCGAGGCTTCTTGCTGGCCATCTGCACCAACGGCGACCTCGCCTACACGCGTGCTGTGCTTGGGAAGTTTGACCTCTTTGACTTATTCGATGGCATCAAGACATTCGGCGATTCCCAGCAAACGAAGACCGAGATGATCGCCGAGCTTCTGGGGCAGTTCTCGCCGACGCGATCGTTCATGATTGGAGACCGATATCACGATTTCATCGCTGGTCGAGCCAATGGCTGCACAGTGGTTGCGACAACCTATGGGTTTGCTGCTGATGGTGAGGCTGACGAAGCCGATGTGTGCATCGACCGATTTGGTGACTTGCCAGCCGTCGTCTCGCGATTCGCGCCGCTTGGCTACTCCTGATTCGCACAGATGCGAGAGTCTTCGAGGCTATCGGTCAACCATTCCAGATACGGAAGCTCATCTTCAGGCAAGCCAATGTCGATCCAAGCAACAGCGGTAGCAGGCAAACACACATTGTCCCAGCCACACGGCAGCAAGACCGATTTGGGGGGTTGCTTGGCGTCAATGCTCGAGCAGCTGCCTGATCGCCGTCGTCAACTTATGAAGATCCTGCTTCACGCTGTACGCATTCACTGAAATGCGCAGGAGGGTCTTGCCATTCCACCAGATGGTGGGGGCTTCGATATGGTACTCGTCGTAGAGCTTCGTTTTGAAGCCTTGCCAATCGGCTGTTGGGATGATGAATGAGGCCATCTGGGCGAACCACTCGTCTGTGTTGGGTGACAGCGCCTGTTGGCCGGTGGCGGACAGGATCTGGGGCACATACTTGTGAAGTAACTCGGTGCACTGTCGGGCGACGGCAGGCCAGTTGTGTTGCTCCATGAATCGGATGGCGGCGGGGACGGTCAAGAAGGCGGAGATGTCCCGCGTGCCTTGCCACTCGTGATGGTCGACGAATTGCGAGCTGCTTGGCTCGTCGGATTCCCATCCCCACGACACGATCAAGGGGTCGATCAGCTTCTGCACTTCGCGGCGGACGTGTAGGAACCCCGAGCCTTTGGGCGCCAGCATCCACTTGTGGCAGTTGCCTGCATAAACATCCGCGCCGAGGGTATCGAGATCGAGCGGAAGCTGTCCCGGGGCATGCGCGCCATCGATGATGGTCAGGATGCCTGCTTCGCGCGCCTTGGCGATCAGCGGTTCGATGGGCAGGATGAGGGCTGTCGGCGAGGTGATG
>SPBW01000276.1 GCA_004525685.1 Candidatus Atribacteria bacterium | reverse complement strand
GGCATGGGAGGTTTCCGAGCCTGAGTACCGCCATTTCGAAAGACATCGAGGTTCTCGACGATGTCCTTCTTCAGTGAGTCGAGGAAGTCCAGGACCTTCTCTAGTCCTTCGTAGCCATTCTTGAGCGTGCCGAAGTGCGGTTCGATCATAAACAGCACGGCCTCTTTGGCCAGCTCCTTGATCTCTGATTCGCGCTCTTCATCCAGACGCGCCACGTCTTGAAGGCGCTCCTGGATGAGGGCTTGGACCTCGACTTGGCGGTTGCGGATCGCTCCTTGCTGTTCGTCAGGTAAAGCGGCGTAATCCTCTTGGCTCAGTGGCTCGCCACTGTCATCCAAAGGCAGGGTATTGATGCCGATGGGCGTGCGTTGGAGCGAGAATCCCAGTTCGCGCGATTGCTTCTCCATGTCCTCAAGTAGCGCCGTTCGCTTCTGTGCGAATCGTTCCACTGTCTTCTTGCTACGGCCCTTGAATTCGTCGGATTCAAATACAGAGGGAATCTCCCGCTTGAGTCGTTTCACCAGCTGTTCCAGTTCGGAACGTAGCTGACAGCCTCTTCCGGCTGGCAATTCAAGGCAGTGAGGGCTGTAGGCATTGTCGAAATTGTGGACATAGCACAGATCTGGCGGTTGGGGTTCTTCTGCTGACGCTTTGCTCAAGAAGCGTTCGACAGCCGACATCTTGCCGGTTCCCGGATCCCCAGCGACATAAATGTTGTAGCGATTCTTGGCATCCTTGATGCCGAGACCGAGCTTTAGAGCTTCGATGGCTCGTTCCTGACCGATGATCCGATCCAACGGATCAAGGTCGGCAGTTGACTTAAAGGCGAAGGAAGATGGATCGCATGTATAGCGGAGTTGTCTGGCTTCGAGTTCTTTGACCATGGGCTCCTCCTTAGGCTAGGATTCTATCGTAGATGTTCATACGTGTTCAACGAACGATGCAAGCGGTGCTCCTGATTGCGGCCTTGTGCGCTGCATCCAGCACGTGTTGCCCTGCAAGCGCATCTCTTGTCGTGCAAGCCCTGATTGGTGATCCGAGCGAGGCCATCTACTGTCAGGCCGTCTTGGCAGCTATTGAGGAGGCCCAGCAGACGATTGATGTCCTACTGTCCAGTGTCTCTTTGACTGACAATCCGATTCTCCCGGCGCTGGCGCAAGCAGCCGCGCGTGGCATCCAGATTCGAGCCTTGCTTGACGCGTCGGACTGGGCGTCTGACATTACGGCCAAGAACGAGCCATCTCTATCATACTTCCTCGCTCATGGGATTATTGCGAAGTTTGACGATCCTGCGGTCACCCTTCATGCCAAGCTCATCATCGTAGACGCGTCAGTCGTCATCCTTGGGTCCTCCAATTGGAATCGCTATGCGCTCACAGAACACAGACAAGCCGACGTGCTCATTCGTGAAGGTTCAATCGGCTCGTTCTATGCCGAGTATTTCGAAGGCCTGTGGCATGATACGTTATCTGATCAAGAGCTTCGGCTCGTCCTTCCCGACGACTTTGGCCGGGTGCCGATGCTCCTTCCGCTTGCCGACTTTCCTGAGTCTGCTTCGTATGCGCGGGTGCTGCTAGGGCTTCTTGAACAGGCAGAGCAGTCGATCCATGTGTCGATGTATCGGGTCTCAACCTACTCGGGGTATGCGGACAGCACGGCCAACGATCTAGTGGATGCGCTGATCGATGCGGCGTATCGAGGACTGGATGTGAAGGTGCTGATCGATGATTGCTCGTTCTATGCCGACTCCGCAGCCGCGAATCTGAGTTCAGCGATTGCCCTGCACCAGCGAGGCGTTCAAGTGCGTCTGGATGATCCTAGCGTGACCACGCATACCAAGCTGGTGATTATTGACGGCAAGACGGTCGTACTAGGATCGACCAACTGGAACTACTATTCGTTGGAGCAGAACTGCGAAACCGACGTAGCTCTCGTCAATCTTCCCAGTGTTGCGTCTCCATTTGAGAACTGGTTCCAGATTCTGTGGAGTTCCGGTCGAGGCCTTTCGCTTTGATGTCGAATCCTTAAGGCGAAGGAAGGAGCAGACTGGTCTGGCCGCACGTGGGGCACGTCCATTCGATCTGGCCGGTCCACGGATTCCATCTGCTGGGGAGCATGGATCCATTGCAACCCGAACAGGTCACAAAGGACAAGGTCGCCGGAATGGCTGCTCCATCTGGGCCTGCGGCAACCAACTGGACGGGCTCTGGAATGGCCAAGATGACGGGCGCGCTCATCTGCAGCTGCACCGTGATGCCCTTTGAGAGGTCGGCTAGATTGATGTCGCCGCCGAGACGAATATCGAGTCCGTTCCGGCTGATCAAGACCAGCATGAATAGGACTGCCAACAGCAGAGCGATACTGGCAACCAACGCCACGAGAACGGCAAGACGCCCGCGATCCAGTGTACGAAATCCAGCACTCGGCGATTCAGTCATGAACGCTCCTTACAGAAAACACTTGGCCATTGTTGAACCTGTTGAGTCGGGCACGATGAACGTGGGCACACCCTGGCATGCACGCCATTCACAGCGCCAGCATGCTCACAACATCGGCAGTATACGCGGCAGGCGGGCAACAAGAAACGCCCCGCAGC
>SPBW01000285.1 GCA_004525685.1 Candidatus Atribacteria bacterium | reverse complement strand
TCCATGTACGCATACGGGACGAGATCGGAACTCACGAGCAGTGAGACGATAGCATGCTCATCGAGCCACGCCTCCTCCTGGTACGACAGATCCAGGCCAGATCTTGCAGAGACTGGCGGTACGTAGATAAATCCCTCGGGAATGCCTTCGTTCTCGACGAAGCCGAGCTGTGCGAAATTCCCAGCGATCCTAGCATAGCGGCTGGCGCTGATAACACCTATGGGAACGAGATCTGGTAGTACAAGCATTTCCGTCATCTTTGCCTCAAACTCAAGATGCTCCCGAGTCTTGCCTGGGGCATACTTGCTCAAGATGAGATCGATGAGTTCGTCTGGATGCTCGAACGCGTACTCCCATCCCTTGATCACAGCTCGGATGACCCTGGCGACTCGATCCGGGTGATCTCTCAGCTCCTCCTGTGTCGTGAATAGATTGTCCCCGTATTGGTCAATCCCGTAGTCCCTGGGGTCCATGATGTAGAGCGAGTACCCTTCTTGTTTCAGCAGGAAGGGTTCATTAGAAACATAGCCGGCCATGGCATCGACTTCGCCCGTCGTGAAGGGATCGAAATTCCCGGGATGTTCGATGATCTCGATCTTGGAGAGATCCCCGAGCTCGTTAAGGAGCATCGCTTGCACGCCCGCATCATCGCTGACTGTCATGACTTTCTTCCCGACAAGATCCATCGGACTGGTGATGCCGGAGTCACTGAGACTCATCAGTACGCCTGGCGCGTGTTGGAAGATCTGTGCAAGCAGCACAACCGGCTGTCCACGGACGCGGTCAATGAGCAACGTGGCATCCGAAACGCCATACTCTGCGTGCCCTGCGAGAACATCTTGCACAGGAGATGATTCCCAGCTGCGCTCGCGAAGACTGACATCCAGTCCTTCCGCTGAGAAGAATCCCTGTTCCACGGCCGCGTAATAGCCCGCAAACTGGAACTGGTGATACCATCTGAATTGAATCGTGATGTGCTCTAGCTCAGCAGCAGTCATAGGAAGTTCGCCAAATATGACGCTCGCAAGGAGTGAGAACACAATCAGTGTCGCAGCCATGTTGATTCGTCTCATTATGGGCTTCTCTCCCCGCTCGTTATCCTTGCGCCTCCATCGTGCTGGCGTTGCGGCTAGTATAGCAGCCAACCGCGCACAATCAGGTGTTGAGCTGCAGGCCTCTCAATTAGCCGGCCAATTCGGAAGAAGCACCTCACTCGAAGCTTCCCAACTCCTTTCCCTTTTGGAGACCCGCTCAAGTACTGTCCTCGAATCCTCGGCCGATCTACCTCAACCTCTAGCAACATACCAAAGGGAAACGTCAGAACCGACACTCGCTGAGTTGGCACTTCGGGGGCCTGGAATGCAGCAGCCCTTTCCCATCGGCTCGTCGACGAGCGCGGAATCGCGCCCTCGGACACACGTGTCCAATCAAATGCTATCAAGCGTGTTCTACATTCAGCCCCAGGCTCCAGAGGACTTCATCAATCTTCTATGACATCAGGCTTTTCCTCTCTTCCAGATATTCCTAGCTGAATCACCCTTTCGTGCATCGGTAAACAGTATTGGCGCTATCGAGTTCGAGTTCCCTAGGGGCTCAATTTCTGAAGTCCGGCTCACTCATCATCTTCGCGAACGGAACTTCATGTCGCCGACACGCAGCCGTCTGATTCTGGACAGACAGCGCTCCTTCGCAAGAAATGCCCTTCTCTTTGACTCATAGCGAATTTTGGCGCTATTCTTGGTCCGCCGGACGTATTGATTAGCCGTGCTTGGTTGTGCACGGCCTGATGGTTTGCAGACATCAATGTGGGTGTGTAAGCAACAGCTCGCTTCGAGCGGCTTTGATCGAGGAGGGATTGACGTGAATCGAAAAAGCGGCGTGTTGATTGTCATAGCGATAGCCGCTGTGACACTTTTTACCCTTTCTGCATTTGCGACGGATGCACAGATGATTTTCTCGTCCGACAAGAATGGTCAGAATCGAGTGACGAACATTCAAGAAGGTGACGAGATCTGGATCGCCGTTGTTGACAATGACCAGAACATTGACTGTGACATCCGCGACAAGATGTCGCCGGATCTGAAGATTATGGATCCCAAGACGGGTGCCTACATTGTCTGGGACGCTCAAGGTGCTCAAGAAGGCGCTGTCACGGACTATGACTACCTGGAAGAAACCGGAGCCGATACGGGTGTGTTCGTGTCTGCCCGTGCGTTCCAAGTAGGATCGCGTCTTAGCTATGCAGCGGGTTCACCTTGGCTGCACACGCACGTTGTCGATGTGCCGGTTGCCAACGTGGTTGACGACTTCCAATGGGGACACTACATGTATGTAGATACGCCCGGTGGGGACACCTACGAGGACAATCGTGTGTGGCTCGGCGACGGCGGTGACGGAACGGATCCGACGATCAATGGGGGATTCATGGCGGCTGGACCCCACCCCGAGAGGCCGGACG
>SPBW01000138.1 GCA_004525685.1 Candidatus Atribacteria bacterium | reverse complement strand
GCGCGAACGATGAACACGAAGGCGTTGACGCTGGTGTATCCCCGCAGCATCGCATCTGGATCGACTGCTCGCGATGTGCTCGCCTGGCGAACCGAACGGATGCTCATGATCCACTTGAGAGGGATGATGGCGATGATCGGACCCGTCCGAAGAATGAGCTCGACCTTGCGTGGGTCCTTTCCGAAGATGCGGCCGAGAACGCGCGCTCGGGGGCGCGGCTTCACGGAGGAGAGGTGGATGACGTCTCCCTCGCAGAAGGAGATGACCTTCGAACTGAGGACGAGAACGTCATGATCCTTGGGCGCTACGTTGTTTCGGCCGAGAAGCCGCGCGACGAATTCGCCGGCTGACGACGTCCCCTCACTACCAACAGTTACTCGAGCCTCCACGGAGAGTGGCGTCAACGTGACGGCTGTTCGATACGAGCTTCCAGCTTCTCGACCCGGCTTGGCGTTCATCAGGGATCGATTCTACCTCGACTGGGAAGCACCTACGAGCCGCGGCAGCGTGGGCGCCGCTCGAGCCGGCAGCGACACGGCGCGTTCGTGACGGGTGCTTTTCCGCTGAGTGGCTTGATTGGCTCCTCGCGAGATGGGTCTCTGCCTCTACGCAGGGTGGGCGACCTCTCCTGTTCCGAGCAGGCAAGTGCTCCATTCCGCGTTTCTTCACCATCACGGCTCCAATGCCCAGTTCTCGACGGAGTTAGGCAGGAGTCAAGCGGGCACTCCGATTCGGGGACGAATGACAGCGTCCATCTGGACGCTGGGGGGATGCGCAGCATGATATAGTTGAGTAATATGCTGCACTAAACTATTCCAAGCCGGAATAGCCTGGTGAACGACTCACCCGGATGCATGTGACGCTATTGCATGCAGAGGAGGAAGAATGAGGCAATGGATTCAATCTGCGCGTGGTCGACAGCAGTCCTACGTGCTGATCCTCGCACTGATCATACTTCTTGGAACACAGATGGTGGCGTGGGGTGAGCCCACAGTACTGAGCATCACCGAAGGATGGAGCCTTGCTCCCGATGCTGTCCAAGGGCGGCCGCCGACACAACCAGGCGTCCTTGAGATACGCGGTCTGGGCGAACTGACGTTTGACCCTGCAGCGATGACAACCTTGCGGCCGGATATCTTCGTACCGGGCCACTTCTCAGTCTTTGACGTGCTTGTGTACCTGTCTGAGACAGAGGGATTCGAGCTGGATTATTCCTTTGACGAGGAGTTGCAGACCCATGTCATCCACTCCTTGAGCGGACTGTCTGGCTGGTGGTACGACGCGCACTATGAAGGAGGTGGCTTCGACAAGACAGTGGTCCGCATGGATCAGTTCCCTGTCAAGGATGGCATGAGCATCCTCCTCTATCTGGAAGATCCCGCGCGCCTCGACGCCATCACAGAACATTTCAAAGAGGAAGCGACTCGAAGTGCTGACATCGGCGGAGAGATCATCCTCCCACTGGTGACGCTTCAGAGTTCGACAGTGGCAGCGGAGTTTCGGGACGTTGTTGTGACGGCACACAATGCACGGCTTGATGTGTTTCAGCCTGGCACGGTCACCATGCTCGACGTGTTGCTCAGTCTGGGCGAAGCAGGCGTGCTTACGGAATTGGGGCTCGATTGGCGGGACAGCGATGGGGATATCGTGGTTGTCGACGGCTATTACGTCGTATCCATCCAGGCCGAGGGATTCTCGCCTGAGACCACAGGCTCATGCGTGCTGACCCATCAGATTCAAGGCGGGACGATTGGCGCATTTCTCTCTCCGCACTCCCACACCATGTCCCACATCCACCTGACCGCAGACCTTGAGGTGCTGGTGTCACCCGAAGCCGTCGAGTGGCTATGGATCTGCCTATGAACGCAATCTCTAGAGGACGTGACGCATGAGTTGGATCATTTTTGCCAACGCCAGGAAGCGCAAAGCACGGGTTCTGATGACCGTGCTTGGAATCGCCATTGGTGTAGCCACATTGTTCGCCTTGCTTTCGCTGAGTGCAGGTATCGAGAAGGCGCTAGATCGTGAGATCGGCGGCATGGGAGCGCACATTCTGCTACTCCCCGAAGGTTGCCCCTACGAGCTCACGCTGGCTCTGATGCAGGGATCGGACGCTTTCGAGCATATTCCGGCCGAATTGCTAGCTGAAATCCAAGCCGTCGACAACGTCGACTTGGCCGTGCCTGTTGTCGTGGGCAAGGCCAAGGTCAACGGTCAGCTTACGTCGATCTACGGCACCACGTCGCAAATACTGAAAGTGCGGCAGTGGGGTATCGATGCATTCGAGGGCGTCATCCTTGGTAGCGATGTTGCAGAGAAGCTGGGACTGTCTGTCGGTGATCCGATCACCATCAGCCTCTACAGCACGGTCGAGGCGCATGTATCCCAGGTGCTTGAGACGACGCATGGGCGAGACGATACGTTTGTCTTCGTCGCCATGGACGTCGCCCAGCAAGTGCTGGGGTTGGTGGATCGCTTCAGCGCGATCCTTATCCGAACAACTATCGTGACAGAGTCCACGCGAACGCAGTATACGCTGGGCCGGATGTCGGACATCCAAGCTGTGCCCCCCTCTGACATCTTCGAGCGGCTGATGGAGTTGTTTGCCTCCATCAAGCAGACGCTGATTCTGATTACCGGCATTGCCATTGTCGCGGGCGTGATGACGACGATGAATACCATGACCATGGCCGTATTCGAGCGCAAGAAGGAAATCGGTATCCTGCGGGCGCTGGGATCCACGAAGCTCAATGTATTCAAGCTCTTCGTCACCGAGTCATTGCTGTTGTCTCTTGTCGGTGGCGTGGTTGGACTGATTGCGGGATACATCGCCACGCTCTTTCTGCCCAAGACGAGCGGGTTTGGGCTTGAGGCCACGCCTCAATTCGAGCCAATCTACGTTGTCATTTGCCTGGTCGTCGCCGTGATCGTTGGCGTTGCCTCGTCGCTCTATCCGGCGATGAGTGCGGCGCGGACGCAGCCCATCAAGACACTGAGGGAACTATGAAAATAGATCTAGTAAACGTCTCCAAAGCCTATGGACAGGGCGATGCGCAGTTTTGGGCATTGAAGGAAGCCACCATCTCAGCGACAGCAGGCGATTTCATCTCCATTGTGGGGCCATCGGGCTCTGGGAAGTCGACCATGCTGCACATCCTCGGATGCCTGGACAAGCCGACAGCAGGCGATGTGCTTGTCGATGGACAACCCGTCGGCAGTCTCTCAGACCGGCAGATGAGCAATATCCGACGCGATCACATCGGGTTTGTCTTTCAGCAGTACTTCCTGAACGCGTCCATGACCACGCTACAAAACGTACTCCTGCCGATGCAGTTGGCCGGAGTGAGTGGAGGGAAAGCGAAGGCAGCGAAGGCGTTGGAGACCGTCGGGTTGGGGACAAAGCTACGGTCGTACCCGTCCGAGCTCTCAGGTGGAGAGCAACAGCGTGTGGCCATTGCGCGCGCCTTGGCGAATGAGCCCAGCATCGTGTTGGCAGATGAGCCCACTGGCTCTCTTGATTCGAAGACGGGGCAGAATGTATTGGACATGCTCACTTTCCTAAACGCTGAGCAGAATCTGGGCGTAGTCATCGTGACACACGATGAAGCCGTTGCACAGAAGGCGAAGAATAGAATCCACGTACTGGATGGGAGGATCTCATGACAAAGACGGTATGGATAATCGGAGCAATCATTGTTGTTGGCGTAGGAATCGCAGCAGGCATCATCTTTGCGGGTGGCAACGATGCGCCAGCCATTGCAGCCACAGCCACCAAAGGCACAGGCGCGGACTTGAGTCAGCCGACAGTTGCCGTCGCTGCGCAAATCGCTCCTGTTGCGACAGTTCAGACGGCAGAACTGGCAGATAGCGGATTCAACACGGAGGCAGGCCCCATCGTCCTTGAGACACTGGATGAGTTGTTTGCCAATGCAGCCAGCTATTCTAACAAGGCTGTGGTGGTTCGTGGCACGATCGTGACCCAGTGCATCAGCGGATGTACGTTCTCATTAGAAGACGGCACAGCAGTGATTGCTGTCGAACTCATCGATGATGCGCTGGACAACGTCCTCGACAAAGGCAGTGTAGGCAGACGCGTCGAAGTCCGAGGCACAGTGGAGACGAGTCCTCAATTGGTGATTGTCATAGAAGATCCTGAGGATTGGAACTACATCAACTAGGTCTAAGCGACCTAGTTGACGGCGTGAGGATCTAGCTGAAGGGATTCGTCCATGAGATCCTTGAGCGTGACCGAATCCAGATAGTCCCTCATCGTCAAGGACAGGCGTGACCACATGCGATGCGTTGCGCAATGAACCGTGCGTTCACATGGCGTCTCATCGTCCTCGTTCATCACACAGTGAACGAGGGCGATCGGGCCCTCGATGGCTTGGAGAATGTCGCTCGCGCGGATTTGTTCACACGGCTTGGCCAACTTGTAGCCTCCACCAGGCCCCTTGATGCCGACCAGCAGGTTCGCAGACGACAGCTTGCGAAAGATCTGAGCGACGTAGTTTGCCGAAATGTCCTGTCTGCGGGCGATATCCTGGCGCAACACAGGCCCCTTGTCCTGATGAAGGCCAATATCAATCATCGCCCGAAGTGCGTATCTTCCTTGTGTGGGAACTCGTATCATGGTCGGCTCCTGTTTCTCGCTCTAGGATGGTAAGGACACGTTGTTCGCATGTCCAGTGCAAGAAGCGCTATGTTCAAGCGGGCAAGCGTCGTCTCTCGGCTGCGATTGAAGGTGCAGTTTCATCGAGGATCTACTATCATGCCGTAGAGAAGACTGAAGCGGATGCCATTACAGAACAGAATCCAGGCATTCGCCCAAGGAAATGCGATTCATGAGTCATCTACCAATTGAAGAACTAGCCAAGAAACTGCGGTTGCGAATACCCTCCGAGATCCTGGAAGTTGCCTTTCTGCACAGTTCGTACTCCAACGAAATCGGCGATCCGCGTGGATCGAACGAACGTCTTGAGTTCTTAGGGGACGCTGTAATCGACCTTGCTGTTACCAGCTTTCTGTATCGCCAATACCCACAAGCCGACGAAGGACGACTAACCAAAGCGAAGTCCGTGGCCGTATCCCGCCCATTGTTGGCGGAGAAAGCGACAGAACTAGAGTTGGACAAGTACCTGCTACTTGGCAAGGGAGAAGAAGCCAATCGCGGACGCGAACGTCCCAACAATCGAGGCAACGCCTTTGAAGCGCTTGTTGCCGTCTTGTATCTTGAGCGGGGGTTTTCGTTTGCAGCCAAGTTCGTCACCCGCTGTCTTGAGCAAGACATCGAGCGGTTCTTGATGGAGCAATCCTCGACGGGCGATTACAAGAGCCTGCTTCAAGAAACAGCCCAACGTCAGTTTGGATGTCGCCCGCTATACACCATCATGGACACCAAAGGCCGCGAGCACAAGAAAGAATTCGACGTTGAAGTGGCCGTAGCCGGACACCGAGGCAGGGGCCGAGGCAAGAGCAAGAAAGAAGCCGAACAAGCCTCTGCCAAGCAGCTATACTTAACGCTTGAAGAATTCTAGCCCGCCCCCGTAGCTCAGCAGGACAGAGCAACGGTTTCCTAAACCGTAGGCCACAGGTTCGAATCCTGTCGGGGGTAGAGAAAGCGCGGGACCATCTGTGTCCCGCGCTTTCTC
>SPBW01000281.1 GCA_004525685.1 Candidatus Atribacteria bacterium | reverse complement strand
CATCATGCCCATCACGACGCCTGAAGCCGACCTCCTGGCGATCCTGGGATAGATCTCAGAGATGCATACACGCCGGGCAGCTATGTGCCCGGCGTGTTTCTCTGTTGAAGAGAGCGCTTGCATGGGTGACTTGGCAGTGAATCTCTACCGACCGCGACATCGGTAGGTACTGACGAAGTTGAAGTCCAAGCAGCCGCCGTCTAGAATTGCGCCCACGGAGGGGTGGGAGAGCGGCCGAATCCGCCAGTTTGGAATACTGGTGTACTCTCAAGGTACCGCGAGTTCAAATCTCGCCCCCTCCGCCACAAGCCTGTGCTAGGTGGGGGGCTAGCGGTCCCCTGTCATCCTCAACCCGCTCATGTGGAGCCGAAAGATGCTCTGAGGGAGTTGGCGGGAGGGTCTGTCCACGGGAAAGCGGTGATGAGGGCCGAGCCCTTTGCGGCGCATGTCTGTGAATTCCGTCAGGCCCGGAAGGGAGCAGCGGTAAGCGGACCTCTGCGGGTGTTAGAGGATTCCTTGACCTGAGCTGGCTGCCCGCGAAGCGCCTCGTTCCACCTTTCGATGACGTCACGCACAGGCTACTCTGACTCCTCACTCATGGCACGCTGCGCGATACGTTGAAGCTCCTGCACGAGCGCGACAGATGTTGCGCCGGGAAGGCCGTCAATACCATAGACGCCGCGACGGCAGATGCCATCGACACATCCACGGACTGCAGCCACTCGAAGTAGCCGTTCTTCCTCTGCCGGAGTCAAGAGCAGCCTCTTGTCACGTGCGAGGATGGCCATTGACGCAGCAACTCCGTAGGCCCCCCAGTTGGAGACAGCAGCAGGCAACAGAAACTGCGCGGGTGTTGTCGCCGCCACACCACCTGTGCACCCACAGTGACAGTCAGTGCTGCCAGGCGCCCACTGGACGACCTGCTCGCGGAGCGCGCCAAACCCAATCTCATTGCCACGATCGCCGATTGCCATCGTCAGCGTCCCCATCGCGTTCCACTCGAGGAAGAGCGCGTCGATCGAAATCGATCCCGAGGAAACAGGCAGCCCAGCAAACGTATGCATAATGCCGTTGTCATTTGCCCCCGGCTTCTCAATGGCGATGACCACAGCTGGCTCATTGCGACACTCCGCGAGTTGCGCCAAGTCAATCGCCTTGATGGGAACAGAAACAGCCAATTCAGCAGCCAGCCACATGATATTGTCCAGCAACTGCGGATCAACCCAAATCATCGGGATGAGACCTGCCAAGTGGAGCGCCCGTGCCAATACGAGCGTTCCTAGTGGACCGTCATTCTCCCCTTCGGGATAGAGACCGGGTACGACAAACCCGGTGAACAGATAGGCCTCCTTGCCGCGAAGGCCGTGCAACTGCTTGGCAATCTGAAGCGTGAGAGGCTCGGGCTGCGATAGCGCTTGTTGAAGACGCTGAATGTAGCTGACGACGGAAGGTTCGACATGCCCCTCACCGGATACCGCGCGATCGATGCTCTGAAACGCGTCAAGCAGTACGCCTGCCCGTTCAGATATCATTCATCTCCAGATCGACTGACCTCAATGGACTTCACCTCCCTGCTCGCTTTGAGCGAGCAGGCCCTGGACCCACTCCTTGCGTGTCCAGAGTGCGCAGTGTCCATCCGTCTCGTCAAGCTCGACACCAGACTCGCGAATGGCTCTCAATAGGGGGGAGTTGATTGCATCGAGAAGTGACACGTGGTTCAGATTGCGATCGGAATAGGGAGAAAACGGGCATGGCTCCACATCACCGTAAGCATTGATGTGGACAAATCCGCGTCCAGCAGCAAGGCATCCTCCAAGTGCAATCTCGTCATGTGGAAAGGCAATAAACAAGCAAGGCAGTGTCTTGCGATACCGAGCCAAGAGCGTTTCGAATTCTTGAACCTGCCCACCAGGAAGCTGCAGATGCTCGGTGCCTGACTCGACCGGGATGTAGTTGATGTAGTAGAACAAGCGGCAGCCGCACTTCAACAGGTCCCGAAGATGTTGGCGGCTGGTCGTCAGTTCGAAATTCTCGCTCGTCAGTGTGGTCGAGGTGCCGAAGAAAACATGCTGTTCCTTCAGTCGGCGCATCGCATCAATGACGCCTTCGTAGGATCCGGCACCTCTCCTGGCGTCTGTGAAGGCCTTGTCTCCTTCTAGACTCAGAATGGGCACGACGTGGGGTTGCTCTCGTAGCTTCGAAACCACAGATGCGTCAAGCAGTGTGGCATTGGTAAACAGTAAGAAGAGGATTTCGGGCACTTCTTTGGTGAGTTCGAGCAATCCTTCGCGCAACAGAGGCTCGCCTCCGGCGATCAGCATGATGGAGACGCCGAGGTCGCGCGCCTCGGAGAGCAAAGCTTTGATCCTCTCATTAGACAGTTCAGGGCGATCGGATCGATGAAGTAGATTGGCGTAGCAACCCGCGCACGACAGATTGCATTTGCCAGTGATGCTGAAGATCGAGAAGGGCGGGACATGCTGGCCTCGTGCACTGTGCTCCTGGCGCACCTTGGCGGCCTT
>SPBW01000091.1 GCA_004525685.1 Candidatus Atribacteria bacterium | reverse complement strand
GAGTTCCCATGTGACCAACCGAACGCTCCATTACACCATGTCAATACCGTAAAGAAAGACGGGGGATGACATGGCGTCATCCCCCGTTCTGTGGGCGATGCAGGGCTCGAACCTGCGACCTTTCGGATGTGACCCGAACGCTCTCCCAGCTGAGCTAATCGCCCACAGAACTACTCAGCGTAGTACGCTGAGTAGCTGACTGATTCTAGCTCTAGGGCCTACGCGGTTCAAGCATCAAACTCGGCATTCTCCAGCATGTCGGACAGGCTTTCGCCTTGGCGCTTGCGCGTGATCTCGACCAGGCCCAATGCCGTCATGTCGACGAAGTCAGCAGACACGCGGTCTTTCTTCAGCTCCTCTTTCACCTTGTCGATGACTTGCTGTACATCCTTGGGGCTCTCCATATCGACGAAGTCGATGATGATGATGCCGCTGATCTGCCGCAAACGTAGTTGGCGTGTGATTTCAGCTGCCGCTTCCAGGTTCGTGTTGAGGATGGCTGCGTGCTGGTTGCGATGGCGTACGTCGCCACCAGTATTGACGTCAATGGCAATGAGTGCTTCGGTCTCATCAATCACCAGAGAGCCGCCGCCAGCCAGTGCAACGCGTCGCGACAATCCGGCCTGGATCTGTTCCTCGATCTTGTACTTGTCGAACAGCCCCTCTTGGCCCTCATGGACGGTAACCAGTTTCTTGTAGCTGCTCATGCGCATGTAGTCGAGGAACGAGCCGATCTTCTCTTTGAAGAACGGCGAGTCGACAATGATTTCCTTCACATTGGGTCCGAGTCGATCACGAAGAATGGTCTGAACGAGTCCCATCCCCTTGTACAGAAGACGCGGATTGTTCCCCTTCTCTGCGGCAGACTGAACACTGGCCCACGTTTCCACAAGCAAGTCGTAATCATGCTTGAGTTCTTCGTCAGTCGCCCATTCGGCAGCGGTTCGGGCGATCAATCCCTCGCCAGGGCCCTTGATCTGCCTCGCCACTTTTCGAATTCGCCGTTGCTCACGTACAGAACCGACCCTACGAGATACGCCCAAACGGTCTTCTGTAGGAATGTAGACCCAGAATCGACCCGGCAGGCTGATCTTGGTCGTGCCTTGAGGGTTCTTGTTGCCGATGCCGTCGCGGCGTACTTGAAGTGTGATCATCTGGCCGCGCTTGAGCAGGTTGGTGATCGGAATGTCGGTCTGCCACGGCTTGACGCCAGCGGCGGAGAAGATCGTGTCATTGAGTTCGTTGCGGGATAGGAACAGGCTCTTGGCTTCTCCAACTCCGACAAAGGCTGAGCCCAGCCCGGGCAATACGTCTTCGATACGGCCCCGGTAGATGTTGCCCATGAGCTTGTCTTGGGACGGATGGCCGTAGTGGATTTCCATGAGTCGATCATCCTCAACGATGGCTACGCGCGTGCGGCGCGCTTCGTCCTGTTGGGTATCGACAGAGATCAGAATTCGTTGATCAGCGATCGCAACACCTTCTTTCCCTCATCGAGTCGGCTGAGTGCCTCAGCATAGGGTCTGTTGTTTACGGGGTCTTTCAAATCGGGAGCAATCTCCAGAAGCGGAATGAGTACGAATCCGCGCTCGTGCATACGCGGATGAGGAATCGACAACTCCGGCGACTCAATGCAGCGGTTCTCATAAAGGAGAATGTCAATATCGAGATGACGAGCACCGAAGCGCACAGACGGGACTCGTCCCCCCTGTTCCTCGACCTGCTTGCAGACGCTGAGCAGCTCGAATGGGTCCAAAGCTGTCTCTGCGCGGGTTACGAGATTGAGAAACCACGGCTGGTCTGCAACGTGTACGGGTTGCGTCTCATACCACGAGGAACGCTCAATTGTATGTACGCCGTGCTCGTCTAGTGCCATGATTCCCTGCTCGATTTGCCCTCTGGGATTGCCAAGATTCGCTCCAAAAGAGAGGAAGACAGTGCGCTGCGTCATGGTCGTCGCACGGTGACCTCCGCAGTCGAACTGCGAACGGACTCCAGCCTTACCAACGTGAGCTTCGTCACTCTGACGATGACTTGCGATAGGATCGGGAAACGATGCAGCAGCGAACGACCAATGGCGTCGGCAAACGACTCGATGAGGTGAAACTGGTTGTGCCGATTAATGTCACACACAAGTGTGGCCACCTGGTCGATATCGACGGAATGCTCTATTGCATCCGTCTTGATTGCGATTGCGAAATCTCCCTCAAGCTCCACATCGATCGAAAACTCGTTACCCGAAATTCGCTCTTCTTCATAGACACCGTGAAGTCCATGGACGCGGAGATCGTTCAGGCGTAAACGAGTCGTTGAGTTGCTGTGCAAGCTCGATACGTCTTCCGATACTGTCACAATAGTCAAGCTGTTTGTCAGAGGCTACGACGTCAAGACCGAGACGATACTGCAGCTGTCCCCAGTGATTCTCGTCGCAGACATGCCAAAGAAAGAAACGGCCTGGCGAGGATGCCGCACACAAACGTACGTCTTAGTGTGTGGCATCCTTCACCTCACCGGTTCCATCCTCAGTTAGCCTTTGACGGCTTCCTCCTTCGCAATCTCCGCCAATGCAGAGAATGCGCGCTCGTCTTTGACGGCAATGTCTGCCAGCATCTTTCGATTAATCGCCACACCACGGCGAGCGAGTCCACCAATGAGCGCGGAATACGAAAGTCCGTTGAGCTTGGCAGCAGCACCGATGCGTGTGATCCACAGTCGTCGGAAGGTTCTCTTCTTCCGGCGACGGTCGATATAACTGTTGCGCAGGGCCTTCATGACCGCCTGTTTGGCGATACGATGTGACGTTCCGCGCTTTCCCTTAAAGCCTTTGGCGAGAACCATAATCTTCTTGCGGCTCTCTTGGCGCTTGTTCCCTCCACGTGCTCGTGGCATGTCCTGACCCTCCGAACTACGACTTCCCGATCATGCGGGTGATATTTCTAGCCTGTCTCCCGCCCAATTCTTTCGATTGGCGCGCCTGGCGCTTTGGCTTTGAGCTCTTCTTCGTGTTCTTGTGAAAGAAGTTCGACATATGGTGGAAGAGCTTTCCACTCTTTGAACGCTTGAAGCGCTTCTTGGCCGCTGAGTGCGTCTTCTGTTTCGGCACTTCGCTATTCCTCCTAGAATTCTTATTGGGCTTTGTTTGTGGGGACGATCAACAGCTGCAAGATCTTTCCTCTTGCCGTTGGATCTCCCTCTGCGCGAGCGATGTCACTCACTTGCTCCTGAACCCGTTTGAGAAGCTCTCGCCCTCGTGATGCATGTACGATCTCTCGACCGCGGAAGAAGATACTCACGCGGACCACATCTCCCTTGCCCAAGAATTCGCGAACGCGGTTCATTTTGGTCTGGAAATCATGCTCACCGATCTTGATGGTGAACTTGACTTCCTTTAACTTCGACCGATGCTTGCTCTTGCGTTCGCTCTTCTCTTGCTGGTAGTGGTATTTGCCATAGTCTACGATCTTGCAGACGACTGGCCTTGCCTGAGGAGCCACTTCCACGAGATCCAGACCCTTTTCCTTGGCAATAGCAATCGCTTCATCACGTTTCAATACGCCCAGGTTGTGGCCCGTATCATCAATGACTCGGACTTCACTCTCGCGAATCCGTTCATTGATTCGCAGTTTTCCTTTGTCGATCCCAACCTCCTAGCTAGTGGGTTTCGGTCTTCGCCAATTCCCGCTGTCTGTAGCATTTGTGCTCTTCAATATACTCGGCAACTTGCTTGGGAACCCATTGTGCAATCGATTCGCCACGCCGAATTCGTTCACGCAGCCCGGACGAGGAAAGGTCCACGTCCTCCATCTGCAGTGGGACGATCACTGCCTCGCGAAATGGGGAAACGTCGAATAGATCGAGGCTAACGCCACTTCTCGGGGCAATAATAAACGGAACACTCCGCAGAAGCTCATGAGGTTCTTTCCATGTGTCGAGCTTCAACAAGCGATCCGCCCCCACGATAAAGCAAATCCCTTGCGGGTAATCATCCTTCAAAGCGCGGATGGTGTCAATAGTATAGGAAGGCCCTTCGCGATCGACCTCGATCCTCGACGCAGTGAATCGAGGATCGCCTTCGACAGCCAACCGAACCATTTCAAATCGAGCCTCTTTGTCTCCGCCCAGCACGTGCTCCTTATGCGGTGGGATGCCGTTGGGGATGAACACAATCTGAGACAGCTCGTACTGCTCAAGAGCAGCACAGGCAACCTGGATATGGGCATTGTGTAGAGGATTAAATGTTCCTCCGAACAAACCCACTCTACCTCGCAAGTTCAAGTTCGATCTCCCCGATCAGCACCATGTCTCCCTCAGTCCATCCGTGGCGACGCAATTCCTTCATGACGCCCATCTTCTCCAGGCGATCGCCAAGGTACTGCTGCGCATCGAAACTGTCCAATACCAGCTTTTTCACCAGATTCTCGACAGTTCGGCCGCGCACGACAAGTACGTCATCTTCTCGCTCGACAGTGAATCCCGTTTCCCCCTCAAAGCGATAGACCTTGCGGCGAATCTGAGCGGGTTCGGCATGCTCGCTTTGTCGCAAGCCCTGAAGCAACGAGAATGCCTTGAACACCAAGTCGCGCGTATTCTCGCCAGTGGCAACGGAGATGGGAAGAAGCTCGATGCCACGGGCACTAAATCGCTCCACAACGGCATTGACATCTTCCTGCGAAACAGCATCAATCTTGTTGCCGACGACAACCTGAGGTCGACGTGCGAGCACAGGATTGAATGATTCAAGCTCATGATTGATGGCATCGAAATCGTCCAGAGCGTCGCGCTCTTCCATGGGCGCCAAATCGATCATGTGAATGAAGGCACGTGTGCGCTCCACGTGGCGCAGGAATCGCACGCCGAGTCCCTTTCCTTCATGGGCGCCCCGTACCAGTCCTGGAACATCTACGGCAACAAATTGGTTCTTGCCATCGACGTCTACAACACCAAGATTTGGGACAAGTGTAGTAAAGGGGTAGTCGGCGATCTTGGCGTGCTTGCCGGAAATAGTAGAAATGAGGCTCGACTTGCCCACATTGGGAAACCCAATGATGCCAATGTCTGCGATGAGCTTGAGTTCGAGCTTCAGCGTGCGCGCCTCTCCGCCGAGGCCGCGCTCACAAATGCGTGGCCCTTGTCGTCTAGAGGTCGTGAAGCTGCTGTTGCCTCGCCCGCCCTCTCCGCCGAGAGCTACGAGCACTTGGTCTCCAAGACGATGAAGATCAGCCAGCAATTCGCCACTGGTCGTGTCGCGAATGACGGTCCCGGCTGGGACATGGATAATGAGATCCTTGCCTGTCGCTCCCTGTTTGTTGTTACTAGCCCCGTTCACGCCATGCTCGGCCTCGAACAACGGCCGATGACGGTATCGATACAGCGTTGAAATGCTCTCCGAGGCCTCGAAAACAACGGAGCCACCGTCGCCAGCGTTGCCGCCGTCTGGCCTACCCCGAGGCTTTCCCGGGCCAGCCTCGAAGTGAATCACTCCGTTACCGCCCCGTCCTCCTCGAACGCGGACAGTCGCTTCGTCAATGAACATGGGACTCTAAAGGAGCGATCCGCCGCGGGCTAAGCTGCACGAGTAGGAAGTACGCTGATGTATTTCTTGCCGCGTCCTTCAAAATGCACATAACCAGGTGCGGTCGCAAAGATGGTGAAGTCTCTGCCTAGGCCAACATTCTTGCCAGGAGCGAATTTCGTTCCGCGCTGGCGAACGATGATCGTTCCGCAGTTCACCCACTCGCCGCCGAAGCGCTTGACGCCTAGTCTTTGACCTGGACTGTCGTGGACATTTGACGTTGAACCAGTACTCGTTTTATGGGCCATATTTTCTCCCTATTGCTGTCTCAATGCGTGAGTCTAAACCTCGACTCCGACCGCTGTGTCGTGGATCAGTAGTTCGGCCGGGTAGTCTCGCTCTACAAACCGAAGACCGCTTCCCATTGTAGCAAGAATGGCATCGATCTCTCGATCTAGGTGCTGATCGCTTCGGTCGATTTCAAGGAATATCTCGTCCGCGAAAGAAGAGGCGACTGCCACATGCAAATAGTCGGTTAGTGACTCTGCGACGGCTCGCAGAAGCGTCGTTGCCGACGCCCTCGCAAGAACTGACATTCCGCCTGCCTGAACCGTCAGGCCGACAATCCGTCCCCGCTCATCTCGTTGAACAATCGCTTCACCCACGCTTCTCCTAGACTTCAATGCCCGTGATCTTTGTCGCCATGAAGGACTGGCGATGTCCGCGCTTGCGGCGGTAGCCCTTCTTGCTCTTGTACTTGTAGACAATGATCTTTTTGCCACGGCCTTGCTCTTGGATCTCTCCCTTGACAACAGCCCCCTCAACGTACGGCGTACCGATCTTGATGTCTTCATCGCTCGAAATCATCAATACTTTGTCGAACTGCACGACCTCTCCCACGTCCGTTCCTTGCAGAAGTTCGTGGTCAAATACCATGCCATCGTGTACGCGATACTGCTTCCCACCTGTCTCAATGACTGCATACATGTCCTAAACACCCCAATTCGTGCCAGATTCTAGCGTTGTACTGTGGTCATTTCAATGAATCCCTAGGATACAGGCGTGCCTGGCTCCACAGGTGACGTCGGTTCGAGCAGCGAGAGGGTCTTTCCCTTGGCTGCCAGAACCATGCATTCCGATTTTACACCACGTATCTCTACGGGGTCCAGGTTGGCCAGAACCACGACCAGTCGGCCGATGAGATCCTCCACACGGAAGTGCTCCTTGATTCCCGCAACACACGTGCGCTCTTCTTGCCCCAAGTCGACGGTCAACTGATAGAGTTTGTCTGCGCCAGGGACCTCGCGGACAGTGAGGATTCTGGCTATGCGCAAATCCATCTTCTTAAACTCATCGAACGACACGCGCCCGCCTTGAAGCACCTTGGGAGCAATCCTTGCAGTCATTCGGGTTGCCGTTGCCTCTCGTATCTCTTGGACATCAATGCGTTCCAACAATACGCGATCCTGCGTCATCTGCGTCCCCCCGATCGGAGCTGACAGCGACTCCCATGACGCCTTCTCAATCCCAAGAATGCGCAAGACCGACGCAGCAAACTTGGGCATGATGGGAAGCAGAAGTACAGCCATCGCCCGGACGAAGTACACGGCACTGGCTACGGCAACCCCATCCTGAGTTGCCCAAGGCTCCTTGCGCTGGAAGTACTCGTTCCCAAAGCCCGCGAAGTCGCAGATACTTCGTAGAGCCTTTGCGATCGCAGCCTCTTCCATGGCAGTCTCGTAGGCGCTCACTGCCAAGTCAAGCGCCTCTACCACATCAGGATCCAGAGCCACGTCAGGGACCACGCCGCCAAACTGGGTCTGCGTGAAGCTCAAGACGCGGTTGATGAGATTGGCGATATTGGAGATCAAGACGCCATTCACGGCCTTCTCCAGCTCCTCCCAAGAGAAGTTGACGTCACGACCTTCTGGGCGGTTGTAGAGCAAGTAGAAGCGCCAAAGCTCGCCATCCATCACACCCAACGCGTCGTCGCAATACAAGCCAACACCGCGGCTCTTGGAGAAGCTATCGCCGCCAATCCAATTGAGATACTCTGTCGCGGCAATCTGATCGGGTAGATGGTAGCCCTGGTTTGACGCAATCAGCTGGCCAGGGAAGATCAGCGTATGGAAGGTGATGTTGTCCTTGCCCTGGGTATAAACCTGATAGACATCCTCGCCAAACCAGAAGTCTTTCCAGCCGTCCTGCCCCGAGAAGTGCTCGATCACGGCGGAGACATATCCCAATGCCGCTTCTCCCCACACGTAGAAAACCTTGCCTTCGGCTCCTTCAAACGGGGCGGGGATTCCCCAGTCAATGTCTCGAGTCATGGCGCGTGGACGAAGGCCATCCTCGATCATCTGCTGGGTGTAGCGCTGCACGTTGCCTTGGAAGCCCTTTTCCTCGACGTAGGCACGAAGGGCATCGGATAGCTTGGGCAGATCGAGGTACCAGTGCTTGGTTTCCCGAAACTCGATATCCGAAGCCTCGCATAACGTGCAACGCGGCTTGACCAACTCCTCAGGCTCGAGGATTGAGCCACAAGCATCGCATTGATTGCCCAACGCATGAACAGATCCGCACTTCGGGCACGTGCCAATGATGAAGCGGTCTGCGAGGAACTTCTCGCATTGAGTGCAGAAGGCGCGATGCTCAGTCTTTGTGCAGATATAGCCATTCGCATCCATCTGAAGGTAAATCTCGCGGACGAAATCCTTGTGCCACGACGACTCCGTGGTTGTGTAGTTGTCAAATGCAATGCCGAATCCCTCGATGACATCGACGATCTTTCGATGATTGCGTTCAGCCAACTGCGCAGGAGAGACTCCCTGATGTTCGGCCTCGAATTCGATTCGTGTTCCATGCGCGTCTGTACCTGAAACATAGAGTACGTCTTTGCCTCGAAGTCGGTAGTAGCGGGCAAACACGTCGCCTGACATGAGTGAACTTACCAGGTTCCCCAAATGAGGAACTCCAGACGCATAGGGCCAGGCACTGCATACAAGAACTCGTTGCTTGTCCATCATCCACCTCCTTCAAGACGAACGTAAGCAGGCATTATATCCGGGCATGAACAAGGGGCCAATG
>SPBW01000215.1 GCA_004525685.1 Candidatus Atribacteria bacterium | reverse complement strand
GGGGACCCTCCTTCGTTGAGATCCTGTTTGAGAGTCGGGCGGAGGGTGACCGTTCACCCTCCGCCCACTTGGATGAATCTATGGGAGGGCGACCGGTCACCCTCCTCCCACTTGGATGAATCTATGGGAGGGCGACCGTTCGCCCTCCTCCCGCTTGGACGGATCTATGGGAGGGTGACCGTTCGCCCTCCTCCCGCTTGAACGGATCTATGGGAGGGCGACCGTTCACCCTCCTCCCACTTGGATGAATCTATGGGAGGGCGACCGTTCGCCCTCCTCCCACTTGAACGGATCTATGGGAGGGTGACCGTTCGCCCTCCTCCCGCTTGACTGAATCTATGGGAGGGTGAACGTTCGCCCTCCTCCCACTTGGACGGATCTATGGGAGGGCGACCGTTCGCCCTCCTCCCGCTTGAATGAATCTATGGGAGGGTGACCGTTCGCCCTCCTCCCACTTGAACGAACCTATAGGCAACTTCCGTCACCGAGGCCGCCAAGCCGCTGCCCGGCACCGCCGCCATGGCCGCCGAAGCCGCTACCGTCGAGCGGACGCTGTCCCGAGAGGTTCTGGCCGTAGCCTTGGCTTTGTCCGTAACCGGAGCCGTCCAGCGGCCGCACCCAGTCGGCATCCTCGGAGTTGAGAATGCCATCGCCGTCGGCATCACGTTCGTACAAACTGCATGTTCCCGCCGCCGCTTGCTGCGCGCCGACGCTCACGCTTGAGCCGAATCCATTCCCAGCCACCGCTGCAACGCCTACCGCCAGCAGCGAAACGATCATCAATCCTGCAATCCAGCTTCTCATCTTGTTCATTGTGTGCTCCTTACATTCTTAGGATGAGGGCATGATGCCCCCTGCAGGTGTGCACGGATGGGCAGACGTGTGGCAGGACTGCGAGCAAGCTGCGAACGAACACGGCAGAAGCCGTGAGGATTCCGTGAGCAACAGCTATCGTTACCCTCGGAATCCGCAGATGGGCCGAGAGGATCCGGGATTGGCCCCACTGAAGCCGCCAAGACACGTTCCTCCTCAACACTCGGCGGCGGAGCGGAGAATTGCCTTAGCGAATCACGATATTGCCTTTGTAGATTGGAAGCGGCACGGCGAGCATCTTGAACAGGTCGTCGTCTCCGCCGTCGAAGGCCCGAAACTCGTAGAGAGGTAAGTTCAGAGGCAGGAAATACGTGTCATCGAATCGAGGAAATCGCAGCACCGCATAGAAAACGATCCATCCATCTTCAAGAAAGACATCATCGATCGCTGTCGAGACGCCGACGGCAACAAGTCCTGCTGTCCAATGATCGAAGATGCGCATCGAAAGCGTGCCGTGATCGCCCTCCGCACCCCGATCCTGCACGTTGAAGGCGAATTGCATGTCAAACCACTGCCCGGCAATGTGGAGATCCGTCCAGAACTCACCATGCGCTTGTGCCACCGGTCTAGCCGCAAGCACAAACGACCCGACACACAACACCAACATCGCGACCACAACTCCAAGTACCCCAACCCTTCGCATCACAATCTCCTCCTTCGGGCTTGATGCCCAACAACCTGCGTCCTGGATATGAAGTAACGCAATCTTGCAGGGGAAGTTGCCGCGAACATGGGTGGCAATGAATAGAGCTTGCAACTGCGTCAATCGGGACGCGTCGGTACCATACATCCATCGATGCGAGAAGTCAATGGGAGGGATGATATCATCTGCTGACCACACGAAGGTGGTGAACAGACGTGGAAGGTTCTCCCGCCGATAGCGCCAGGGCAGTTTCCTTTGCCATCTCTTCTATCCTCGGGCAGCGCCTCTGTGAAGGCGTGTCCCGCTTGTTACGCGTATTGACTCGGAGTGAATCGTCCTCTAGGGTGTGACGGAGCGGAGATCCCTAAGGCAACAGAGGAACGGTACCGGATGAAGGCAATCGTCTATCACAGCTACGGCTCTCCTGACGTCCTCAGACTTGCCGAGGTTGGGAGACCAACGCCCCGAGAAGGGGAGGTGCTTATCAAGGTTCGCGCCACATCAGTCAATGTCGTCAGGGTCGGACCTTGTATCGTGCATGAATGTCGGGGTCAGATGTCGGGCCAGGTCTTAATTCTTGGTGCTTCGCACACACTGCTGGCAGTCCTCTCGCGGGAAGTTTCCCATTCCGGTTGTTGCTCCATTGGCTCTGTCGCTGATACCCGCACCTTGAATTGGCTCGTGTAAGATAAGTCCAGAGGCGTGCAGAACAAGGAGGCGAAGGTGGGCGAATTCTTGCAGGGGTTGCTTTCGGGGGTTGAGCTTTTCATCTCCTTCCGTCCGACAGGGAACTTGGTTGCTGAGCTTGTGCGCGTTGAAGGATCGGGAAGTCTCTTTGGGATCGCCGCTTGGGTCGTGCTTTGTATCGGCATCTACATTGAGCTGGAGCGAGAGGGTGTGTTCAGGAGGAACCCCCAGTTCCGGTTTCTTTCGATAGCCTTGATGGTTCTTCTCATCTTCCCGCTTTCGAGTGTGCTGCCGTTTCTGCTGTGCGGATACTACCTTCTTGGTAGCGGGGCGGGCTTCATCATGGGCGCAATCTCGGGTTCCATGCTTCGCACCAGCGTACCCTTCCGGATTGCCGTTCCGATTGGATTTGTCGCCTATTCCGTTTGCCTGATGATGGCGCCGCGAGACATTGTCGCCACGGTGGCAATTGGCGCCCTGCTTCTTCTTGCATGGTACAGCTACGCAGAGGTATCCCGGGCGTACGACGGCCAGCCCCTCATGTACGTGGCCCGAGCCTTTCTCTTCACGGGAGTGGTTTCTCTGGTAGTGTTCAACCCCGAGAACTTCTCAACGCTGCTGGTAAACGTCTCGCAGATCACCGCGTTGCCGATCAGTGAGGCTCCCACGGGCCTGCTGACCTTCCTGTACTATGTACCCCTCGGCGGATGGATCGTCGGTTTGCTGTCCCCCTATAGCATCCGCAGGCCCTAGCCATTCCAGCAGTTCTACAGCCGTCTCACGGCAGCTCGATCGATACGCCAGCGTTCTTGGCAATCTCCATTGGAGCAGGGGTCAGGAACAGGGGGCAGGCCTTCATATTTGAATCTCTGCCAGCCGTTCGCCATCTTTCTGCTGCTAATCTCGGGGGTCGGATCTGGATTCTTTAGATTCGAAGTCTCCAGAGTTGGACTTAGCTTCCGAGCGACCATCACCGCCGGAATCAAACCTTCCTTTATACATCAGAGCAATCGTATAGGCGTTCACTCTCTCGAAGGTCAATGCCAAGTGGTGGACTAGATAGCACAGATTAGGGTCACCTCACGCGCGAAAACACCAAGAAAGAAGACCTGGCACCGAAATCTATGACTGAGAGACAGCAAGCTAATTGCATGAATCGGGAGTGACGAGGTGGGGCGTCTTCTCGGAGAATGTCAAAAGACAAGATCTGACCTCCAAGACTAACGTTGGTGGCACTGTTTCGGAAGTACGCGAACTCAAACCGAAGCCAGATTGTTGCGTTGGCAGGGTTCGATCCGATTCAGATCCAGTCTGGGACATCGGTACACGGTAAGAGCCGAATCAGCAAGCGAGGAAATCG